>NZ_JBHNYX010000110.1:0-879 GCF_054960505.1 Alteromonas sp. G4i13
GCGAAGAGAAAGTATCGGCCCCCACACAGCACACTATCTTCGAGAGGAAGTATGCGGGTTTATTATAGTTTGTACGGTCACCTGCTTAATAAAGCGAGGCTGTTCAAAGGGTTTAAAAAGGTATTCAAAGCGAAAGGTGCGGCCGGAATAGATGGGCAGAGCCTGAGCGCGTTTGCCTCAAATCTGGATAATGAACTATCGCAGCTTCTTCTTGAACTCAAAACCAAACGCTACCAACCGCAACCGGTAAGGCGGGTCATTATCCCGAAAGACGGGGGCGGTGAGCGTCTATTGGGTATCCCAACAGTCAGGGATAGAGTGGTTCAACAATGCTTGAATGACCTCCTTACCCCCATCTTCGAAGAGCAGTTCCATCCATCAAGCTTTGGTTATAGACCGAAGCGGAGCTGTCACGATGCCATCAATAAAGCCACGATGTTCATCCGTCGATACGGACGGCGACACGTGGTGGACATGGACCTGTCGAAGTGCTTCGATAAGCTGGACCATACGCTTATCATTAAGAGTATTAAAAGACGGGTTCGTGATGGTAGCGTGCTGAGTCTCATTGCTCAGTTCTTACAAAGTGGGGTGATGGTAGATGGCCATTGGCAGCAGACAGAAACAGGCAGTCCGCAAGGCGGGGTAATAAGCCCGCTCATAGCGAACATCTATCTGGATGCGTTCGATGAGGAAATGAAACAACGTGGGCACCGCATAGTGCGCTATGCTGATGACATCCTTATCCTGTGTAGCAGTCGTGCAGCGGCAGAAAATGCCAAAGCGCAAGCCACACACATCTTAGAAGAAAAGCTAAAGCTAAGCGTAAACACGGAGAAAACACACATCACCCACAGTGATGTTGGTGTGAAGTTCCTC
>NZ_JBHNYX010000111.1:0-879 GCF_054960505.1 Alteromonas sp. G4i13
AAGGAACTTCACGCCATCGTCACTGTGTGTGATATGTGTTTTCTCCGTGTTTACGCTGAGCTTTAGCTTTCCTTCTAAGATATGTGTGGCTTGTGCTTTGGCATTCTCTGCCGCTGTACGACTGCAACACAAGATAAGGATATCATCAGCATAGCGCACTATTCTGTGCCCCCGCTGTTTCATTTCCTCATCGAACGCATCCAGATAGATGTTCGCTATCAGTGGGCTTATTACCCCACCCTGCGGACTGCCTGTCTCTGTCTGCTGCCAATGTCCATCGACCATCACCCCACTTTGTAAGAACTGAGTAATAAGGCTCAGCACGCTGCCATCACGGACCCGTCTTTTGATGCTCTTAATGATAAGCGTATGGTCCAGCTTATCGAAGCACTTCGACAGGTCCATGTCCACTACATGCTGACGCCTATATCGACGGATAAACATGGTGGCTTTGTTGATGGCATCGTGACAGCTCCGCTTCGGTCTATAACCAAAGCTGGATGGATGGAACTGTTCTTCGAAGATGGGGGTTAGGAGGTCTTTCAAGCATTGTTGAACGACTCTATCCCTGACTGTTGGGATACCCAACAGACGCTCACCACCACCGTCTTTCGGGATAATGACCCGCCTTACCGGTTGCGGTTGATAGCGTTTGGTTTTGAGTTCAAGAAGAAGCTGCGATAGTTCATTATCCAGATTTGAGGCAAACGCGCTCAGGCTCTGCCCATCTATTCCGGCCGCGCCTTTCGCTTTGAATACCTTTTTAAATCCCTTGAACAGTCTGGCTTTATTAAGCAAGTGACCGTACAAACTATAATAAACCCGCACGCTTCTCCTCGAAGATGGTGTGCTGTGTGGGGGCCGATGACTTCTTTTCGT
>NZ_JBHNYX010000112.1:0-872 GCF_054960505.1 Alteromonas sp. G4i13
TCACACGGCTGCTGAGAGCACCGCTGCGACCCAGGCGTCGAGCACCTTGAACGCACTCGTCGTTGCCGGTGCCGTCAAGAACATTGGCACTACGCGCGCACCTGTGTGGGAAATGGTTCCTGGGCCGGTCGTGGAGCGTCTGCGCGAGTTCGCGGCCTAAACCAGGAATGGACACACAAATAGCGGGGAGCAGCAAGTCTGCTCCCTTGCTTTTCACAAATGCAAGCCCAAGGACTTGCCAAGGGCCGGGCGGTCCCGCACCTGTGTCCTAATTGTGACACACCTGCCATTCCCATCACAAACCAGCAGACATCCGTTTTCTAAAATGTGAAACTGAATGTATCAACGATGGAGAAAACAAATGAAAGAAAATGGCAAATTCATTCTGAGTGCGGTTCAAGATCATCTCGACGAGAAAACGGACGAGGATGTGATCTTTGGCGAAATGGAGCTTCTTGGCTTACTTACTGAGCAGCAACGAGTTCGAATTGGTAATGAGGTGTGGAAGGTTCATGTGACGCACGACTATACGGTCGGCAAGCGGTATCGGATCGTCGTAGAAGTTGGTGCTGGGCATGATGACGGTTGCGACGTAATGCGTATGATCGTTATGGAGCAGGCTGGCGGTATTGCACACGAATGGTCTGTTATGGATATCATCGAGACTGATCCGGGTGCAGCATTTATGGGTCCGCAGATCGAGCAAGCTCTGAATAACTTGGGCGATCAGGTCGAATGGATCGAGTTTCGCGGTAAGGCGTTTAAGGGCACGTTGCAAGAAGATTTCACGTTTTTGCGGATTCGCGCGATGCTAAAGGTTATGGAAAACGAACTGTAAGAAAGGTTTCGAGGTCTCGGGCTAGGAATGGTCT
>NZ_JBHNYX010000113.1:0-872 GCF_054960505.1 Alteromonas sp. G4i13
TTATACCATATATGGACCCTCTCCGATTGCAAGACACCGTGTTGATTTAATAACGTGATTCATTGCTGCCATATATTCGGCTTTTTCGTGAAGTCAATTGACTTCTAGCCTTGATGGTTGTTCGCATCTTGTTGTCTCATCAATCCGGCGGCCTCGAAGGCCCTTGGTATAAACTGATTTGAACAAGATGGTTATGAACCGTTAATCATCAGTACGTTGTCTTTTTGCAATATGTTGATAGGCTTCCTGTTTTAGTTTATTTACTTATCTTTGGTTTGGGTTTCATCGGCTAAGCCGCTACTTTATTTATCAGTCCTGGCTGGTAGTCCTGTTGATAGTGCAGCATAGCCCAGGCCATTCTTACCATTTTATTAGCCAGTGCGACGCACGCTTTGTTAAAGCTCATGCGTGCTAAACAAGCCCGACACCACTCGCTCACCTTATCGGTTTTATCACCAATATGGCGCAAGGCGGCCCTGGCGCCGTTAATTATCTGGGTCCGTAAATACGTGTTCCCTCGCTTGCTAATACCCAACAATCTCGGGTTATCTCCCGTTGTATGTTGTTTGGGCACTACACCTAACCAAGCGGCTAAATGTCGGCCGCTATTAAAAGCCTGACCTTGTCCAATGCCTGCATATAAGGCGGTAGCAATCAAAGGCCCAATTCCTGTCATGCTCATTAAACGCTCGCATACAGGCTGGCTTTGTGAGAACGCTTTCAACTCCTTATCCATTTCTTTTATGTGCTCTCGCAGTTCCCGCAAATCATTGAGTAAGCCTTGAAACTGTCGGCGAGCTAACATACTCAATCCATTGTCAGCTTCTTCCAGGGTTAAAGGCAGCTCTTTCACCAAAGTCGCTACACCCCGT
>NZ_JBHNYX010000114.1:0-868 GCF_054960505.1 Alteromonas sp. G4i13
TTTTTTGGCTTGTGTTGCTAAGTCTAGATTAGTCTAGGATCTTAGATACAACACCAGCACCTACTGTACGACCACCTTCACGGATTGCGAAACGAAGACCTTCTTCCATCGCAATCGGAGCAATTAGCTCAACTTTGAATTTAAGGTTGTCACCAGGCATTACCATTTCTACGCCTTCTGGAAGCTCTACAGCACCAGTTACGTCAGTTGTACGGAAGTAGAACTGTGGACGGTAGCCTTTGAAGAATGGAGTATGACGGCCACCTTCATCTTTAGATAGTACGTATACTTCTGCTTCGAAGTTAACGTGTGGAGTGATTGAACCAGGCTTAGCTAGTACTTGACCACGCTCAACTTCATCACGCTTAGTACCACGTAGAAGAACACCAACGTTCTCACCTGCACGGCCTTCGTCAAGAAGCTTACGGAACATCTCAACACCAGTACAAGTAGTCTTAGTAGTATCTTTGATACCTACGATTTCTACTTCTTCACCAACCTTGATGATACCTTGCTCAACACGACCCGTTACAACTGTACCACGGCCTGAGATTGAGAATACGTCTTCGATTGGAAGAATGAACGGCTTGTCGATTGCACGCTCTGGCTCTGGGATGTATGAATCAAGCGCTTCACCAAGCTCGATGATTTTCTTTTCCCACTCTGCGTCGCCTTCAAGCGCTTTAAGAGCTGAACCTTGGATAACTGGTAGGTCATCACCTGGGAATTCGTATTCGTTAAGAAGTTCACGAACTTCCATTTCTACTAGCTCTAGAAGCTCTTCATCGTCAACCATGTCACACTTGTTCATGAATACGATGATGTAAGGAATACCAACCTGACGACCAAGTAGGATGTGCTCACGAGT
>NZ_JBHNYX010000115.1:0-785 GCF_054960505.1 Alteromonas sp. G4i13
CTTGCAAACCTTACCTGCCAAAGACGAACAACATTACGGTCAATTAGCTCAAATAAACGGTTTTAGCTTACACGCTGGGGTGTTTGCAGACAGCCATCAAACTGACAAACTGGAAAGGCTATGCAGATATATCTCAAGGCCAGCGTTAAGCGAGCAACGATTGAGTCTAACCGATTCAGGAAAAGTAAGATATCAACTGAAAACTCCCTATCAAGACGGTACCACACATGTCTTTTTTACTCCCTTGGATTTCATAGGCAAGCTCGCGGCACTGGTGCCAGTGCCGAGGCTAAACCTTACGAGGTTTTATGGCGTGTTTGCTCCCAATGCTAAGGTGCGTGCCGAGGTAACGGCTTCACAACGCGGTAAGAATAGCCCTCGCTTAGCAGAGCATCTGAAAGATTCAGATAAACCATACCATGCGCGAAGCATGTCGTGGGCACAAAGGTTAAAAAGAGTATTCAATATTGACATCACAGTCTGTGAGGCTTGTGAAAAAACCAACGTCAAAATTATTACTTGTATTACGGATCCGGCTGTTATCCATAAGATTTTGGCGCACCTTGACAAGCAGACTCTTCTTGAAGCAAAAAACGATTCTCT
Source organism: Alteromonas sp. G4i13 (assembly GCF_054960505.1). Taxonomy (NCBI): domain Bacteria; kingdom Pseudomonadati; phylum Pseudomonadota; class Gammaproteobacteria; order Alteromonadales; family Alteromonadaceae; genus Alteromonas; species Alteromonas sp. G4i13. Next base: position 604 of record NZ_JBHNYX010000115.1, read on the forward strand.
AATGCCGCCACTTCGAGCTCCACCAGCCACAGCCTCATTCAGTGACTACATCATTCAACGCGACTTCGATTTTGGCGCATGAAGCACAAAAAACAGACCATCACTTGAACATGCAACATGTTGAGGTAAGGGCTTTCACATATCTCATTGCGGATTTCAGTACCAAAGACCAGTTATATTGC
>NZ_JBHNYX010000116.1:0-767 GCF_054960505.1 Alteromonas sp. G4i13
AAAATCTTAAGTTCTATCATGTAACTCTCGTGCGATAAACTCATCAACTAAAGATGCTAACAAATGCAAAATTAGTTTTTGTTTATGAAGTAGATTAATAAGTATCAGCAATTTTGTAATACTGTGAAGATAGCGTTTTGCGCAGACTCTCTAAATTCACGACCAATTCTTGGTGTGTATGAAGGGTGGGGGGCTGATATTACAGTTGTTTTAAAATCGCCTTTTTGCAGGCTACCTACTGAAAACTTGAACGTTACTTTACCTCTCACTTCGTGATGCTGTATGTCTGTTAAGTTTGAAGAGTGTAGTAGCCAATTCTTTGATGATGGGCTATTAGAGCTCTTGGGAACAAGAACAACTTTTGGCTTGAAGTACTCGATTATCTGATTGTTCAGCTCGTAAGAAAACTGAATAGCTCTCTCTAAAAGCGCTTTATCGTATTTAGCCAACTGAGAAGTGAAGCTTTTAAAATCCTTACTTCCCCACAGCACTATGTTAGCCATGAGCGTTTTGTGTTCACCAAACCGCTTGTTGAATATCTCTGAGTAGAATTGCCACTTGTTGTTTGGCTTGTTAATAGGATCCCACAATGGGACATTCGCACCTTCGCTATTTTTGTACGCTTCGCTGAAATTGTCGTTCATGGCTTGTTGCACAAAACCCTCGTAGTGGGAAGGGGAGGAAGGAGACAAAATAGCGTCGAGAGATTCAGGAACATTAGGATTTGAGCCTAACCAAATTACATCAACTGATTCGGCATTGAGCTT
>NZ_JBHNYX010000117.1:0-703 GCF_054960505.1 Alteromonas sp. G4i13
TTATCACAAATGGGACGAAAGTCAGCACTTCAATTCTCTTTTCGACCACCTTGTTCAGGTGGGCAATGCCTGGCTGGAGCCGCGTTACCTCTTTGATACTGCTATTGAATTCCTAACCAGTCACAGCATTGCTATCCCTAGGTACACCGTACTCCAGAGACTGATAAGCAGAGCGATGCAGCAGGTCAGAAAAGACCTGGCGCACCAACTTAATCAACTCACCAGTCCTGAACTTCACGTCTTTCTGGACAGCATAACAGCCATTGATGACGGACTAAGCCTGAACCAGCTCAGAGGCGGTGCAAAAAGTCTGACCGTACCTGAACTTAAAAAAGAGCTTGCCCTTTATCATCAGTTAGCGCCATGGCGCACGCAAATCAATGGCGTTATCGATGGGCTTAATCTGTCTCTTAAAAATCGACAACACTTCGGTGAGCTCATCAACTATTACGGTAGTAAACTCAAACGATTCAAACGCGCACAGCAGCATCTATGGTTGCTATGTCACCTGACAGAGCGGATACAACTGGCACTGGAACGGTTAACTGATGGGTTCATTTACCATATCCGCAAGCAACAAGAAGCTGCCAACACCTTTGCACAACAAGCAGTGTTCCTGTCCTGGCAGTCAGCCGCGGACAATGTCACGAAAGCGGCAGAGTTACTGCATCTGTTTGTGGATGAGAACATTGATGATAATCAA
>NZ_JBHNYX010000118.1:0-696 GCF_054960505.1 Alteromonas sp. G4i13
GATCACGCTGTGAGGTACGGGCGCTTGTTTAATCGTGTTGCTGATACCGTCCTTTTCACAGGTACGGCACGCATATTTAGGGCGAACATGCTCAATCACGTTGACCTGAGCAGGAATAAACTGAAGCTTCTCTGACTTATCTTCACCAATGCGATGTAATTCGCCCGCACAACAGCCACAGATTTTTTCTTCGTCGCTAATATCGTGAACGATAACTTCACGAGGCAGGTCTTTAGGTAGCGGTTTACGTGTGGGCTTTTTACGAGTATAGCTAATCGTTTCTTCGGCTGTTTCAGCTTCAACAACCAGTTCTTCCGCTTCATTGAACAACTCACCTTGCCCAGGGTGGCCTTCGGTGCTTTTTCCAAACTGCTTATGCTGGGCAACGCGGAACTGTTCTTCTAAATAGGCAATCCGCGCGCGCTTCTCTTCAAGAAGCGCTTCAAGTTCAGCGATGCGGGATTGGTATTCTTTCTCGTTCATACCACCATTATCCCGTATTAAGCTGCTGATTACCTTACATTATTAAGACTATTTCGTGATCGTTAATCGCTACTTATGATCACAGGTTATAAGCCGGATGCGTTGTAGTGCAACGGCTGATGGCCTATGACATCGTAACCCGATAACAGCCATTGTAGCTGTTGCTCACTCATATGCATCTGTTTTAAGTTCGCATCGACAGGCCACTTAAAA
>NZ_JBHNYX010000119.1:0-679 GCF_054960505.1 Alteromonas sp. G4i13
CCCAGCGAAGCTGGCAAACCCGTCAGGTTGAAAGAAACCTGAATCACCCTGACTGAGGGGAAGATAATCCGAATGGCAAGGGCGTTGTTGGCCAACGGCAGGGTCCGAAGGAAGCCATAGGAAGTTAGAGGTACACAACGCAAGTGAACCTGATTCGGCAAGACAGGGGGGTAAGCGTGCAAAATAGCGTGAAGCCCGATACTCGGTCAGTCCTGTTTTGTGCTTGAGGGTGGGATTTCTAACAGGGCGTCAGTGCAGTAACTGGGGAAGCCTGGCACCTAAACTTACTTAGAGTAAGTGGTTAACGTTCAAGGGGAGACTCAAGATGTTAATCGGTGTGAGGTGGCAGATGAAGCCGTAGTAGTGAGTAAAGTTCGGCCTGTGAAAGCCAGTAATGGTGTGGAGGGTAAAACCGAGCTGACCATCAGCAGTGTTTGGTGGCATCGTTATCAGTCAAAAGCGGATAAGGATGGCGAAGGGCGGAAGTACATAGTAAGTCTGTGATGAGCAGGTGTTTTTTTTTAGTGGTACACGAATCGATTAGCTATCGACGTCTTCGTACTTGGTTTTTCGCGGAAGCGACGGACTGGCTACGAAACGGTACATGGGAGTAATGTGGGAACGTTGAGTAGATTGCCATTGGGCTAGCACGCTCTACCACCATGTGAAATAGACCAAC
>NZ_JBHNYX010000012.1:0-114552 GCF_054960505.1 Alteromonas sp. G4i13
GTGCGATCTACGATCGCATTTTTTTGTGGTGAAAGAGACGTTTTTATACAAACAGGACGCACTAAAAACTCGCATGATCCACGCTTGATTAAAAACTGCTCAATGATTGGCACGTTCTTGGCTTGTTCTAGGGTTATTATCAGGGTAAAACGTGTTTTAACCGGTATACAGTTGCTGTATGCGAACGGGATTTTTGATACAGTGACACAATAAATAAATTGTATAGCTGCGTAAGACAGCAACAGACACTAGCGCTAATAGGTTTTGCTTATTGTCATGGCTAATTGCTATGAGGAAAGTGACGCCTTTTCGGGAAGAAAAAATGACAGAAACTTGCTTTCGCATGAAGGGCACTACGCTCACCAGTATTGTGTTAGAAGTAATAGATTTTGAGCCAGATAATTTTGAAGCTCAGTTATCTCAGAAGGTCGCGAGCGCGCCGCAGTTCTTTACCCGTTCCTCACTGATTTTACATTTGATAAAGCCTTTATCTGCTACAGAGTTCGAGCTGCTGGTGGCGCTATGTCGTCGATTGCAATTACAGCCCATGGCCGTGAAAGGTGAGGTGGCAGAGCTGAAGCCTACCATCAATGATTTGGGGTTAGCCGATGTAAGCCAAAGCAAATTTACAGACAGCGCCCTTCGTTCGCACAAAGCGAATGGTAGTGAAAACAATAACGGAAGCGGCGAAAACCCGTCTCAAACCGCACAACAAGATCAACCCGTTTCTGCGCCGCCAAAAAGTGAACCGGCTCCTGCAGCCGCAACCACGCTCAAACCTGCCAAAGTAATTAACCGTCCGGTACGTTCTGGTCAGCAAGTCTATGCCGAAGGCGGAGACTTGGTGGTAACGGCTTCTGTAAGCGAGGGGGCTGAGCTGCTTGCCGATGGTAATATTCATGTTTACGGCACCCTGCGCGGCCGCGCGTTGGCAGGCGTAAAAGGCAATACGGGAGCCCGTGTATTTTGCCAGTCGTTAGACGCGGAACTTATTTCAATTGCAGGGCAATTCATTATGCACGAAACCGTGAAAGGTGAATGTTGGAAGAAACCTGCACAAGTATATTTAGAAGAAGAAACATTACGTATAGAGCCGTTGGCTTAATGCTTTGTACGCACCAATAGGAAAGAATAGATGGCAAAGATTATCGTAGTAACCTCAGGAAAAGGTGGTGTAGGCAAAACTACATCGAGTGCAGCAATAAGTACGGGACTTGCGTTAGCAGGCCATAAAACGGTCGTGATAGACTTCGATGTGGGCTTGCGAAACCTAGACCTTATCATGGGGTGTGAACGCCGCGTTGTTTACGATTTCGTAAACGTCATCAATAAAGAGGCCTCACTTAAACAGGCACTAATTAAAGACAAAAGAACGGAGAACCTTTTCATTCTTCCGGCATCACAAACACGCGATAAAGACGCGCTTACCGTTGATGGTGTGCAGGCCGTATTAGACGAGCTTAAGAAAGACTTTGAGTTTATTATCTGTGATTCGCCAGCGGGGATTGAGCAAGGCGCACAGATGGCGTTGTATTTCGCTGATGAAGCCATTGTGGTTACTAACCCTGAAGTGTCGTCTGTACGTGATTCAGATCGTATTTTGGGTATTCTTCAAAGTAAATCGATGCGCGCAGAAAAAGGCGAACCGGTTAAAGAACACCTTTTATTAACCCGTTACAACCCAAGTCGTGTTGAAAGTGCTGAAATGCTAAGTGTTGCAGACGTTGAAGAAATATTGGCGATTCCACTATTGGGTGTTATTCCAGAGTCTGAATCGGTGCTGAAAGCATCTAACCAAGGTCAGCCGGTTATTCTTGACGAAGAAGCTAATGCAGGACAAGCTTATGCTGACGCTGTAAAACGTCTGCTAGGCGAAACTGTTCCACATCGTTTCCTAGAAGCAGAAAAGAAAGGGTTCTTTAAGCGTCTGCTAGGAGGGAAGTAATGGGAATTTTCGACCTGCTCAAAAAGAAGCAAAAGCCAAGCACCGCAGCGGTCGCCAAAGAGCGGTTACAAATCATTGTTGCGCACGAACGTAAAAAGCGAACAGAGCCTGATTACTTGCCAATGATGCAGCAGGAAATTATTCAGGTAATTCGCAAATACGTGACGATTGCTGACGATCAAGTATCAGTACAGCTAGACAATAACGATGATTGCAGCGTACTTGAATTGAACGTGACTCTGCCAGACAGCAATAACTAAGGCTTAATCGCTTTATTAGTTATGGCTGCCTGCCAGCGTTCTTTCACCTTAGTCGCTCATTAGATCCTCATCGACATCTAGTTGTTTGGAGGCAAGCGCGATTAAACGCTCATCAAGTGGAGGCACAGAGATATCTACGCCTTCACTGAGTTTGGCGATAACGGCGTCAAGTACGTTAACCCTTGCTTGCCACTTAAACTCCCCGTTAATTACATGCCATGGCGCATAACGCGTGTGGGTGTGCTTGAACATGTCATTTGTAGCTTCTACGTAGGCGTTTCGCATCTTGCGGTTATGCAAGTCTTCTTCGGTTAACTTCCAGCGCTTGAAAGGATTGTGCAGCCGCTCTTCAAACCGCTCCCGCTGCTCGCTTGACGAAATATGCATAAAGAGTTTGATAATACGAACCCCGCTGTCACTGAGCGTTTTCTCAAATGCGTTTATTTCTTCATAACCGCGCTGCCATACCTCTTCATCAACCAACTTATCTACTCTTTCTACAAGCACTCTTCCGTAGTGTGAGCGGTCAAATATTTTAAGTGTGCCAGGGGAGGGGATGTGTTGCCAAAAGCGATAGAGAAAGTGTTTGTCCTGCTCTTCTTTTGCGGGCTTTGCCACAGGAAATACGCTCACGCCACGAGGGTCTAATTTCTCAGTAATACGCCTTATAGCGCCGCCTTTCCCTGACGCATCCCATCCTTCAAACACAATGAGTGCTCGTTTTTTCTGATGAAAGTAAGATTGCTGAACGTGAAAGAGTTTTTCTTGCTGTTTTACTAACGCGTCTTTGTATTCTTCTTTGCTCGTAAAGCAAGACTGTCCGAAATCGTCAAACAGCACTGGGGGAGAAGAAGGTAATTGGGAGTTGTCGGTTGTACTCATATGCCGCCCCTTTATTCGTGTATCGCCAATATTTTAGATACGTTGACCACACTGCTATTTTCTATCTGTTAGTGTTAACTAGTTTACTTAACTTTTCTATCTCAACGTGCCACTTAACAGAAATGCCGTTAATGTGCAGTAACTTGAATCGTTAAGTTTTGCCCCAATAATTGCTAACTATCCGCAAGTATTAGATAATTGCGACCAAGCACAAAGTGCGAAAGCACGAGGTTAATGTAGAGGTGGGTATGTCTGTAGAAACGGCGTTGCCAATTGAGTTTTCAGACGCTGCAGCAGCGAAAGTGAAAGCCCTTGTTTCAGAAGAAGAAAATCCTGATTTGAAATTACGTGTATACGTAACAGGTGGTGGTTGTTCTGGCTTCCAATATGGTTTCACGTTTGATGAGAAGGTGAACGAAGGCGATATGACCATTGAAAAAGACAGCGTAACTATGGTTGTCGACCCGATGAGCTTACAATACTTGGTCGGTGGCATTGTCGATTATGTAGATGGTCTGGAAGGTTCACGGTTTTTAGTTCAAAACCCAAATGCCACGACGACCTGTGGCTGTGGTGCAAGCTTTAGCGTTTAAGGGCTTAAGCTATACACTACTACGCTTTTTAAGCGTTGAACGTTCAGCTTTGAGCGCTTGATGTTAATACGATAGGCATACATCGCATCATTTTGTATGCCTGTCGGTTGTCTTGTTCTCAACACTTCCTTTTATTTTCAAATTCCGGCTACACTGATTTCATAGAACGACTACGGTTTAGGACAGCGTTTATGAAATTATATGGCTCCACCACTTCTCCCTACGTGCGCCGCATTCGCATCGTACTTGCGTCTACAGAACATAAATTTCTTAATCTTCAAATTTTTTCAGGTGAAGATCGCGAGTTGCTCGCCTCTCGCAACCCTACGCTTAAAGTGCCTTGTCTTGAAGATGACGGCCAAATGATTTTCGACTCTCGCATTATTTATAACTACCTTGCCGATAAGCTTGATCACGAAGGGTTAAGTTGGGAAGAAGAGAATCAACTAACCCTGATTGATGCAGCTAACGACTCCTTTGTTCAGCTTATGCTGCTGAAACGTTCAGACTTTGATATTAGCGAAGACAAAATGTATTACCGTCTTCAAAACGAGCGAATTGAAGCTGTGTTAGATGCGCTGTCAAACCAGCTTGATGCGGGTGGATTTAGTGGTTGGACTTATCCCGAAATCTGTTTGTACAGCATGATTGACTGGGTACTTTTCCGTGAGCTACACAGCATGAAGGATTATCCTCAGCTGTTATCATTTCATGAAAAGCACCATGATCGCATTGAGATAACGGCAACTGACCCTAGAATTTAAGCGTCAGCGTAACCAGCTACAGACAGGCTGTATTTTAGCCTTGAATGGATGACGAGAAGGGCTATTTAAACACTAATAGCCCTTTGCAAAATCAAACTGATAATTAAGCGATTCACCGTTGATGTAACGCAGCGCATTCTCTAAAAACACGTCGGCTACGTCGCTTGGCTGTGATTCCGCTGCAGTGTGAGCGGTTACTGAAATACGAGGGTGCTGCCAAAACGAATGAGCGGGGTCGAGAGGCTCGTTACGAAAGACGTCCAATACTGCATGGGCCAATGCGCCGTTGTCTAAAGCTTGCAAGAGCGCATCGTCGTCAACCGCACTGCCTCGCCCTGCGTTAATAAATACACTGTGGGGTTTCAGCGCACTAAAAAATTCGTGAGAAAGCATGTTTTGCGTAGATGGCGTGTCGGGCATTAAATTCACCACGTGGTCACATGCTCTGGCAAACGCTTCGATAGTGTCGGGTGTATAAACAGCATCGGCACCTTTCACTGCTTGCCTGCTTCGGGTTAAACCCACAACGCTCATACCCAATGCGTGAGCAACGGGAATCAATGCTTGCCCAATACTGCCCAGTCCAGCAATGCCAAGTGTTTGTCCATTTAGCGGCATACGCTTTGATGCTTCCCAAATTGGCTGGGCGGCACGCTGGTTTTGCTCAAAAGCCTTTACGTTTCTGGCATGCCCAAGCAAGTAAGCAAAAACATATTCCCGCATTAGCTTACCAAAAATTCCCTTTAGTCCGGTAAGTATGTAGTTCTTCTTATCGGCATTTAGAAGGGGAGCATTGCCTGCCCAGGTAGACTGACACCAGGTGAGTGCTGAACATGTATCAATGATTCGAGACGCAAGGTCGGGGTCTGCAAGCAGTACCGTAACGGTTTCTGGATTTACATCTCCTGGGCATTGAGCAATTTTTTTAAGCGTTAAAAGCGGGAGACCATCAGCGCCTATGAAGTCGTTATTATCTGCTATTCTTTGGCGAATCGCTTCGGCAATATCATTCGACTCATCGCTCAAAATAGTCAGTTCAATCCTCTTTGAACTCCTTGCTGTCATTTGCTTAACACTCCTAAAGTAAACTTTTCTTTCCTCTGTCTGACTGCATAATCGTAATGCCAATTGTTCTAAAAATGTGATTTAAGTTTTACATTTTTGTAAACGGTGTTGGTGTCATGTACATGCACCTGAAGTCAATTTGCAACGGAATCGCTATGCAGTCAGAAAACAAATTCCAAAACTCAACAGATGTTGATGTAACGCACGCTAAGGTGCTTTCACCTAAGCGTAACACGACCCAAGCCGAAACAACGCAGGCTTTAGTTGAGGAACAATTATCTCATTTCGGTATAAATGCTGAGAGCGACTACGGTAGGGCACTCGCCAACACCGCTCATCACTTATATGGTGCTCAAGCCAGCGTTATGCAGCTATGGGATATTACGAGTAATACGCTACAAGGACTTGATAAAGAAGACAGACTGGCTTATTTCAACGCTAAAAAGTTTCTGTCTTTTCAAATTGCGAAGATACTGGATACGTTGCAAAACCCATTTCGTGCCACGTACCAAAGTTTGTCGAGTGGCAATGGCTCGCAAGGGCACTATCCACTGTTCGACAATGTCACGGCACTTTTTTCTGCAACACCCGTGGTGGTAAGAACAGCGACTTATGTGTATGCCTGTACTGAATGGGTCGACGACGCGTTTCAAGGCAAAGAATTTACTCACCAAATTTATTCACGTCTGTTAAACCCAACGAATATTTCCCTTGCTAACGCCATTGTGGATATGGAAGCGGGTCCTTACGCTGCCGAATATCTAGCCTGGAACTTCAACTCGGGCATGGCAGCCATTGATGCGTGTTTATCAAATGTTCTTAGTCATGGCGATGTACTGATTGTTTCGAGGAACGTGTACGGCGGAGTGTACCAGCTACTTCATGATTATTTCGCCCGCAGCAACCGAATGGACATACAGATTGCGTGGTTTGACGGTTATGACGCACAGAGCTTTGCAGAGTTCATGCAGCAAACTAAAACTGAACATGCGGCGCGCTTAAGCAATGGTGCGAAAATGCACGTGTATTTAGAGTCGCCTTGTAACCCACACGGTTACGTATTGGATGTGCCTGGGATCTGTGAATTAGCGCATGCACAAGATGCGTTGGTAATGTTGGACTCCACCCTTGCTACACCTGTACTGCATCAGCCACTTCAGCATAAAAACAAAGCTGCACGACCTGACTATGTGATCCACAGCTACACTAAAGATTTGTGTGGTAGCGGTGCTACCACAGCAGGCGTAGTTATTGGCGAAGGGCACCGCATGTTCCAGCCAAAAGGCAGTTCAGCAAATGGTGTTGATTGGTCACAGACCATGTTTTGGGATGTGTACTACATCAAAGGTGCGTTCTTAGACTCTGAAAAGGCCTTTGACGTATTAAACGGCATGAAGACCTTAGAGCAGCGCATGATGACCAAGGTCATCAATACGCAAGTGTTTACTGCATTTTTGAATGCCCACGATCAAATTCGCGTTAACTGTCACGCACTGCCTGAACACAGTAATGCCGGTTTGCGTGAAAAGCAGCATACACACGGCTGGCCGTGTACTTTATTCACGGTTGATATGGCGCCGGCAAACCTGCCTCGCGATGTATTTGTGCGGTTCTTCGATGCCCTAGAGCCTGCATTCAGCCACCAAGTGAGTATTGGCCAGAATAATACGATAATTTTATGCCCAGCGCTGACCTCTCACTCTGAGCTCAGTTCAGACGAGCAGAAGAAAGCAGGGATAGAACTGACGACTATGCGTATCGCCATGGGTACCGACAACGTTAAACAGCTCATTGCCCACTTTATGCTAGCCGCCAAACATTTTATCGAGCCTCATGTTCCAGGATTTTGTGAAAAGTTTATGGCAAATGCTGACATCGACAATCTGTATTTGTCGGTAAGTGAAAGAGTAAGTTCACAGCACTTTGGCAGCAAGGCCAGTATGGATTCACTGATGAAAGGTGCGTAGGTTCATTTTTTAGCTCAAGAAGTTGCTTTGAGCTGTCGATAAAAAATATTGAGGATGTTCTCCTTCTCCCGGGCCTTTCCTTACGCGGGCTCGGGATTTTTTTATTTATAGCAAAGGTAAATGACGCTAGAGCGCCTAACTTTTGTTATAAGGTAAGATAGACACAGATCTTTAACGTCAAAGAATATCTAAGGCAGCCTTATGCACGAGTTTAAAATTGATGTAACGCTAGATGCATCATTGCCCTTTGTTTTTGCAGCATTTCACGAGCCTGAATATCTTAGTGAGTGGTTTGCGCCGGGCGATTGTTCGGTCACACAAATCATGAGTGATTTCAAGGAAGGCGGTCGCTATCGCATAAAGATGATGGATCCCAGCGGTATTGAAATGTCATTGACTGGTGAGTACGTGACTATTTTAGCGAACGAGCAGCTGTCGTTCTCTTGGGCGTGGGAAGATGATATGGAAGAGTCGGTGATGACATCAGTGGACATTCACTTCGAAAAGACTGAAGAGGGGAATGTAAGGTTGGTGCTCATTCAGCAAGGCTTTCTCAATAAGCAAGAGTGCGATCAGCACAACTACGCGTGGATGTCGTGCCTAGAAAAACTTGCCGTATTAGCCGCTAAGAAAAAGTCGTTTAACTAAGGCCATATTTAAATAGTGAGAACGCGTTAGCATTACGCATCGTGTTATTTCAAATAACGCTTTTGAAAAGGGCAGAGCGCTAGGCTCTGCCCAAAGACAATCAGGTCAGCGAAGTCATCGCGTCCTTCCCACTCTTCTCGCGGTAGGTTTCAAAATCGTTGTAGCCTTCAACACCACCTCCGTACCACGACGATGGATCGTCAAAGGACTCGAGAGGGTAATTATGCTTAAATCGTGTCGGAAGATCTGGATTCGTGATCCAAGGTCTTCCAAACGCAATCATGTCACCATCGCCATCAGATAAACGTTTCTCGGCTTCTTCTTTGGTGTAGCCACAGTTTCCAATGATCATACCGTCGAATAGTGCTCTAAATTCAGCAAGGGTCATGGCTTCGCCTCGTTCATGGAAGCCAAAGGCCAAGCCATCCATTACGTGTAAATAACCTATCTCCAATTTGTTTAGCTGTTGGGCAACAAAGGTAAAGGTTTCACGAAAATCATCGGCCCCCATATCGTTAAATACACCGTTTGGCGATAATCTCACGCCAACGTGCTCTTTATCCCACACGCTCAACACTGCGTCCATCACCTCGGCCAAAAAGCGGTAGCGGTTATCGACACTACCACCATAATTATCGGCGCGCTGATTGCTGCGGCTATCCAAAAATTGATTGATGAGATAGCCATTTGCAGCATGAACTTCCACACCGTCGAATCCGGCTGCCTTGGCGTTAACGGCCGCTTTTTTGTAGTCTTGCACTGTGCGTTTTATATCGTCAAAGGTCATCGCCTTCGGCACTTCGTAGGGCTTCTTGCCTTTAGGCGTGTGAATTTCGTCCCCTTCAATTTTTATTGCTGATGCAGACAGGGGCAAATTTCCATTGTGGAAATCGCTGTGTGATGCGCGTCCAGTATGCCAGAGCTGCAAAACGATTTTTCCCCCTGCCTCGTGCACTCTATTGACCACCGAGCGCCAGCCCTCGACCATTTTGTCGGTATAAATTCCAGGGGTATCAACCCAGCCTATGCCTTCTTCTGAAATGGCCGTTGCTTCAGTAATAATGAGCCCTGCATCTGCGCGTTGTACATAGTGATCGCCCATAATTTTATTGGGTATGCGGTCGGCGCCAGCTCTACCTCTCGTCATAGGGGCTAATACCATGCGGTTTTGCAATGTATTCTCTGCCCAATCAAACGAGCTAAAAAGTACTGAGTCTGTCATTCTTATTCCTTATTCAACGTAGAATAGATTGATGTTGAAGCGCTAAGCGTATTGGTGCTCAAAACGCTATAAGATAGTAGTGAATACAGAGATAGCGAGAAGTTGGATTTGTGGAAAGTTGTCCTTGAAACTAATTAAACACAACGGCAGGGAATGGCATCGGTTTGAAAAAAAGCGCCCGAAGGCGCTGTAAAGTGTATTGCAGGGAGATTTAAAGTATCAAAGCCGCTAGGTTTACGTCGAACCTTAGGCCCAGAACAATCGCATCATCAAGTGCTATGACTCTGTCGCGCTGTGCGAATTGGTCGGGGTTGATAATGTAATGAACGTTCGGCTGAATTCTTACGTGGTCGTTGAGTTGATAACCATAACTTAGCTCTAACATAGTTTGGCTGCTTGCTGGTGTACCAACCCCGCCGTTTATGCTTCTTAATATACGCTGGTCTTCCAACGCTTCGTCACTGTACTGTTGGCGGGTAAATACGAAGCCAATGGTATCGTCAGGGCGTGAGGCCAGTGTGCCTCGTAATACGAAGCCCGCTTTTATATAGTAGTCTTCAATCAGCTCGCCCGATGTACCGGTTAGCACTGCACCGAATAGTGTTAACCCTTCTTTCGTTAGTGGGTTAGGACGAGTAACAGTTTGTTCAAAACGTGCGAATATACCCGAGCGACCGTTTCTAACAGCGTAATCATTGCCTGACTGCGCCGCATAGTTGCCCTCCTCATCAAAGACTGGGTCGGTGTAGTCTGCGCCATCGTACCAACCGCCAATTTCGTAGCGTCTTGGAAGTTCGTCATTGTCCCACGTAGTTTGATAGCCCAGAGTGAAGGGCACAACAACACCTGTAGCCTCATTAGTCGCCCAATCGAAGCCGTGATCGCCTAAGTCTTGATGACTGGTGTTATCTTCATAGACGCCGGTATGAAAGTATGTTTTTGGCGAAAGCCAGTATTTCGCATGGCCACCCCAACTTGAAACCGGCCACCAAGTAAAGTTACTGGTTCTAAATACAAAGGTTGGGTTCCCACAAGCAGCATTGGTTTGAAAGTACTGACAAAGTTCAGAGCCTAAAAAGCTGATATTCGCTACTGTGCGGCCACCTTCCAGTTCTAAATCGCCATCTAAAAACGAGGAAGAAATCGTAAACCGTGCAAGACGGGTATTTTGGCCGCCAAAGATTTCTTGTACGGACGTACTGTTACCAATGTAGTGCTCGGCTAAGTTTTTGCCGTGTCGGTTTGTCATGGCAATATGAATTTTGGTGTCTTTCCAGCCCGCTAGCGTATTTAAATCTAATTCCCCACCTACAAAGAGCTGACCAGCATAGGCACTGCCTCTGCGTTCACCACCGTCAATATTGGTGGCTGACTCACCCGTATAACTTGCTTGAAAGTCAAACGCGTCTTGAAACTTACTTTGTGATGCTGACGCAGTGGCGGCAACAATGGCGGTGCTTGCGAGGAGCGCTGTTTGCAAGCCTGTCTTACATCCAGAAAAGCGACGGGTAACTGTAGGTGTTTTCATCATTATTCTCTCAATTAAAAATGTTTATCAACCGCAGCTTGTTATAAGCGTGTGACTGATGACATCTACGCATTTGTTGCTAACTCCTTGTTGACGCAAGATAAATCAGAGTTAGCTAACGTTACAACGCGTTAACATATGCTTGTTTTGAACGAAATCTAACTAACCTTTGTTATTAAATCAACCTTGTTTATTTATTTCTTTTGCTACATTTGTGTGTTTTTCGTTAATAGTGAGGAGATGCGATGGCAATATTTCAAGGTGAGTAGAAAGCGCTCAGTGAGGCTTGCTATCTTGGTTATGTCATTGTCTGTTAAGAAATTTTCAAAGGCGGTTTTATCCGTTTAATAACAGTCACGGATTGTCTGTTAACGGTCGTCTACATATAAAGTCTAATTTTTAACGCAATTTGAAATAAGTAAATCAAATTGATTTATTGACAGAGGTAAAGAGCAATGCTTAAATTGGTTAACTAATTTTTTACAAGCGAAAGGCCGTTCTTATGAAAAACAACGCCCCTTTGGTTTCCAAAGACACACTGATTCCCTTTGTATTGTTAACGATTTGCTTTGCTGCATGGGGTGTGGCTGCGAACATGACAGACCCTTTGGTAAAGGTATTTAGTAAAATATTTACCATGTCGTCTTTGCAATCGGCATTGGTTCAATTTGCCTATTATGGCGCGTATTTTTGCTTAGCCATTCCTGCTGCTTTTATCAACAAGCGCTTTTCTTATAAAACAGGTGTATTGACCGGACTGGGCTGCGCGGCCGCGGGGGCATTTCTGTTTTATCCAGCCAGTCAAACCATGACTTACGGTTTTTTCCTTGCTGCACTTTTTGTATTGGCTGGTGGATTATCCATTCTGGAAACGTCGGCGAACCCTTACGTCATGGCGATGGGAAATCAAAAAAGTGCGACACGCCGTTTAAATCTAGCTCAAGCATTTAATCCTGTTGGTACTAATTTAGGTGTGTTTTTGGCTGCAACGCTTATATTACCAAACCTGAATCAGGCATCTGCACAAGAGCGTGCCGCCATGTCGGTAAGCGAGCTTAAAAACGTGATAGGGGCTGAGCTTGATGCGGTAATGCTTCCTTATGTAGGTATGGCATGTGTACTCGTTTTGGTTTGGGTTGCAATCTTCCTGATCAAAGCGCCAATTCAAGAATCGGTTGAGTCTAGTGTGGAAGACGTTAAGTTGGGCGCTTCGCTTAAGCGGTTAGTAGCCAACAAGCATTATCGGTTTGGCGTATTGGCTCAGTTTTTTAATGTCGGAGCACAAACGTGCGTGTGGACCTTCACTATCCAATATGCAATGAAAGCGACAGGTGGCAACGAAGTGAGTGGTGGTGAAATTTTACAATACAGCATGATTGTATTTCTAATTTCTCGCTTCGTGATGACGTGGGTTATGCAGTACCTCTATCCAGCTAGACTGCTAATGATCATGTCACTGATTGCCATGGCGCTATGTATCTTCATGACACAGTCTCCTAATTTAGCAGGCGTAATCGCATTGGTATCTATCTCTGCCTGTTTGTCACTCATGTTTCCAACGATTTACGGCATTGCGCTTGAAGGTCTGGGGGAAGACACCAAGCTAGGCGCAGCAGGTCTTGTGATGGCGATTCTCGGCGGTGCCATTATGCCGCTCTTCCAAGCCGCCATTATTGATAGCGCAGGTGTTGTTGTATCATATATTGTTCCAGCTATTTGCTTCTTGCTTGTAGGTGGCTACGGCTACTTCGATATGCGCGCTAAAAAGAGTAGCGCTAAGCCTCAGTCCGATATAGACGCAGATGCCCTTAAAAAGATGGAAATGGGAATAGCTAAGTAGTATTTCTTCAGAAACGTGTACGGGGCCAGTGATTCTATCACTGGCCTTTTTTGTATATTGAATACGTTATGTATTCCACTTTTTTGAGGAATGCACTCAATTAGTTAACAGCATTTTTTCACCGTATTTTCATCAGTTTAGTGCATGTTGAATATAACTGATTTTTCCCCTTGTATAGCGCAGAACACCTGCTAAAGCATGAACAGCAATCGTATAATTCACCCCTGACAATTTGGGAGTAAAACGTATGCTGGACTATGTGCTCATTGGCATAGCGGTAATGGCATTATTGGGTGTGGTATTTGAAGAAGTGCTACACGTGAATAAAGCCAAAACCACATTATTTTTCGGAACATTCGCATGGATCCTTCTTTTCATAGATGCGAATAGGGGCCCTCACCTAGCAGAGCTCAATGAACACCTCATAGAAAACATAAGCGAAATATCCACCCTCTGGTTATTCCTTGTAGCGGCAATGACTTTCGTTGCTTACCTTAACCGCAAAGGCATGATTGAAAACATGTTAAACATTATCATGCCGCAAAAAATAACCCTCAAAAAACTCATATTCTTTACCGCTATTTTTAGTTTTTGCTTCTCCTCGCTAGCTGACAACATCACAGCGACCTTGGTGTCTATTGCCATGGTTTTATCCTTGGGTTTGCCCTTTAACCAAACCATGCGATTTGCCGTGCTAGTGGTATTTGCGGTGAACTCTGGGGGCGTGTCGCTAATAACCGGGGATGTCACCACTCTTATGATTTTCTTGGATGATAAGGTCACTATAACTCAGCTGCTCTTACTTATTATTCCTTCACTCACAGCAGTACTATTTCTAGCGTTACTGTTGAGTATAGGTATGAAGGGGGAGGTTAAAATAAAAAAAACACGCCATGAACTTAGGCCGGTTGATTACGTAATTGCGGGAATATTCCTGTCCACTATTGTACTGACGTTAATTGCCAATGTGCTTTTTGCTATTCCACCTATGCTTTCGTTTTTAGCGGGTATGGCGGTTATGTTTTTAGTGGCAACCTTTATGGGAGAAGAAAAATATGATGATCCTATCTTGGACTATATTCGCCTAATAGAATTCGACACGCTTCTGTTTTTCCTTGGGGTGTTGCTGCTTGTCGGAATGCTCGATCACATTGACGCATTGGGCGCACTTTTACATGTATATAGCGTAATGCCTTCAACAGGAGCCAACTTTGTGATGGGGGTGTTGTCTTCCATGATAGATAATGTGCCATTAACTGCTGCGTTGTTAAAAGCGGACATTGCCATGTCGACAGCTGAGTGGATGGCGTTCACGTATGCAGTAGGCGTTGGGGGCTCGTTACTTATTATTGGCTCATCAGCAGGTATTGTTACCATGAGTAAGGTTAAGGGCCTGACGTTCGCCAAATACGGCAAGTTCGTGTTGCTTCTTCTTGCAGCGTATAGCGTGGGTTACGCGCTGGTATTGGTAATGGCGAATTTGTTTGTTACGGCAAGTTAAGGTGGTGACGTTGCTTTTATAAACAGAACCAATAAAGCGTTTGAGGGCGATAGCCTGTCGCCCTTACGCTTTTTTATATAACGCTCCGAGTACCGTGGCTTTCGAAGCCCCTGTGACTGCAGGCACATTGCCTGGAATATCATTCATATACGCATGTGCAAACCACGCAAATGCTGCGCCTTCAACGTGCTGTGGATGGATGCCCAGAGCATGGCTGTCTGTTACTACATAATCGCTTAAAGCATTGCTCAAGTTATGCATTAATGCTTTATTGAAAGCGCCACCGCCACACACTATAACTTCGCTTTTTGCGCCTTCTCTATTTGTTTTAGGAAAATGCTTCACAATTTCCTGAGCGATAGTGCTACCTGTTAGCGAAAGTAGGGTAGCTTGCACGTCTTTAGGGGCTAAATTATTGTTCTTTTCTTCGCTTTGCAGCTCTGCACTAGAAGGGAAGTAATCGGCGAGCGCATTGCTTAACCAATTAATATTGAAATACTCTCTGCCAGTACTTTTAGGCGCAGGCAAAGCGAAGTAATCATCCAGTAAGAGCCTGTCTAACAGACCTGAGTGACAATGCCCTGACGCAGCCCATGCTCCATCTTCATCAAAGCTCTTATTTAAATGAAGGCTTATCCACTGATCCATCAAGGTGTTACCGGGTCCGGTATCAAACCCTTTAGGTGGCGAAGCATCTTGTTTTGGCGCAAGCAGTGAAACGTTTGCTATACCGCCAATGTTAACGAGTGCCCGGTGTTTATCATCACTGGCAAATACTGCATTGTGAAAAGCGGGCACTAAGGGAGCACCCTGACCTCCAAGGGCTATATCTTTGCGCCTAAAGTCGGCAATAACATCAATGCCGGTAAGAACAGCGATGGTATTAGGATCGCCTATCTGACAGGTGAAGCCGCGTATGGATGATTCTGCAAAGTGTGCTGACAATACATCGGAATTCGGATGATGACGTATGGTTTGGCCGTGCGAGCCAATAGCCGTAATATCCGAAGGATGTAGGTTGTTTTTCTCAAGCAGCGCTAAGGTGACCTTTGCAAAGGTTTCAGCAACCAGTCTATCAGCGATGGCCAAACTATTAAGTTCATCAGGACCTTCACTACAAAGTGCATTGAGTGCAGTAAGTAATTCGGCAGAATAAGGAATTGAATGGGCGGCGAGGGTGGTGCAAGACGTTTGCGAGATGTCGCACAGGACGGCGTCGACGCCGTCCATGCTAGTACCTGACATCAGGCCAATATATTTTGCCATTTAGTCGTCGCTATTTCATTGCAAGCATAATGCGCTTGTTATTATCTAGCTGCTCTTGGCGTATTGCGGCAATTTCCATAAACCTTTCTTTCTCTTCCTTAGCAATAGGAAGCGCCTTTGGTAGCTCAACCGTACGAGGGTTTCGGTGAACACCATCCACTAAGAACTCATAGTGAAGATGGGCGCCAGTAACCATTCCTGAACTACCTAAATAGCCCACGGTTTGGCCTTGCTTAACCGTATCTCCTACCTTAACTGCACGCTTTTTAAAGTGAAGATATTTGGTCGTGTATTTCTCGCCATGCTGAATGAATACATGGTGACCGTTATATTTATCGTATCCGGCTTTAATTACCTTACCGTCACCCGCAGCCATAATTGGCGTACCAACCGCAGCAACGTAATCTGTACCGCGGTGCGCTTTCCAACGCTTTTGCACGGGGTGGAAGCGAGCTTTTGTGAAGTTAGAGCTTACATATCTAAAATTCACCGGCGCACGTAAGAAGCTCTTACGCATACTGCGCCCTTCAGGCGTGTAGTATGTGCCATCTTCGTGAAGAATAGCGCTAAAATGCTCGCCTTGGTTGGTAAACTCCGCTGCAACGATGTCGCCGTAACCGACAAATTCACCGTCAATGTATTGCTCTTCGAATACTACGTTGAACGTATCGCCAGAACGGATCTCAATGGCGAAGTCGATATCCCAGCCGAAAATACCCGCCAAATTCATAATTTGGTTGCTGGTTAAGCCTGCATCACTGGCGGCGTTCCAAAAGCTTGAGTGAATTTCACCTTGGGCGAAGTTGTAGCGAATGTCTACATCTCGCTTTTCAAGCTCAGCGGTTAAGGCGCTGTTCTCATCCGACGATTCTGGACGTACAAACAGGGTTTCAGTCGAAGACAATTTGTACTTTAGCTCGCCGAAGCTGCCGTCTTTATTCGCTTTAAACGATAGTTCATCGCCGGGCAATAAAGTAACCAGCGTTTTTGTTAGCTCTCCTGCCTGCGTTACGTTATATACGTCACGCGAAGTGAAGCCAGCACGCTTAAATAGCTTTGCTAATGTATCGCCACTGCGCACCTTGTACGTCTGCCATGAAGATTCTTCTTCACCAGAAAATACGTTGGTTGACGGCGCAATATGAAGCTCCACCGGATAGCGGACACCCGCATCCAGAATGTGTGCTTCTTGATGGCGACTGGCTTCTACTGGTTCACTTGGAAAAAGAATAAGCCCACCCAGAAATAAGCTAGCTACTGCTAACCCAGTTCTGTGCTGTTTCGGTAATTTTTTAAATAAATTGAGCGCTTTAGAAGCGTCTAATTTCTTTCTCATACTACTGCCCACCTGAGAAATGTTATGTGCACAACACTATTTCACATACGTTGCTTAAAAATGCAACTTTTCTCATTATATTGTTAGCGCAAATTGTTACACCCAATAGCTCTTATCATGAAGACTATTTCTTGAGTTTACTGAATACAGTCCCCGTTAATTCAGCACTCTATTTCCACGTTAAAAGCTGTTGGGTTTAACAACATGACTGTTTGTAATCCGTTTTTTGACGCGCAAACCTTTTAATGGTTCCGTTGTACGCGTAAAATGCCCGCCAATATTGAATATACAGTTTTTTTAAGAGTGTGACGTACAAATGAAAGATTGGCAAACAGCGCTAGCTGAGATTAAACGGGGCGTTGATGAAATACTCCCCGAAGAGGATTTAATTGAAAAACTAAAATCCGGCAAAACCCTAACCATCAAAGCGGGTTTTGATCCAACTGCGCCTGATCTGCATCTTGGTCACACTGTGTTGATCAACAAGTTGCGTACATTCCAGCAACTAGGCCACAAAGTTGTTTTTCTTATTGGCGATTTTACTGGCCTAATTGGCGATCCTACAGGTAAAAATGTAACACGCAAGCCTTTAAGTAAAGAACAGGTATTAGAGAACGCGAAAACGTATCAAGAACAGGTGTTCAAGATCCTTGATGAAGATAAAACGGAAATACGTTTTAACTCAGAGTGGATGGACGACCTTGGTGCGGCGGGCATGATCAAACTTGCTGCAAGTCAGACGGTTGCTCGTATGCTAGAGCGCGATGACTTTAAAAAGCGTTATAACAACGGTCAGCCAATTGCTATTCACGAGTTTCTGTATCCGTTAGTGCAAGGTTGGGATTCTGTTGCGCTAGAGTCAGACGTTGAATTAGGTGGTACTGACCAGCGCTTTAACTTGCTAATGGGTCGTGAGCTTCAAAAAGAGCAAGGCCAAAAGCAGCAATCTATTGTAATGGTTCCGCTTCTAGAAGGTCTAGACGGCGTTCAGAAGATGTCTAAGTCTTTAAACAACTACATTGGTATTACAGATGCGCCAAACGATATGTTTGGTAAAGTGATGTCTATTTCTGATGATTTGATGTGGCGTTACTATGACCTTCTAAGCTTCCGACCGCTAGAAGAGATTGCTGAGCTTAAAACTCGCGTTGCTAACGGTGAAAACCCACGTGATATTAAAATCATGCTGGCGAAAGAAATTATTGCACGCTTCCATGACGACGCAGCGGCAGAAGGCGCGCATCAGGACTTTATTCAACGTTTCCAGAAAAACGCTATTCCTGACGACATGCCCGAGCTTGAAATTGCATTGAGCGATGAAGGTATTGCCATTGGTAATTTGTTGAAAGAAGCTAACCTTGTAGGTTCGACTTCAGATGCTATGCGCATGATTAAGCAAGGCGCAGTTAAAATTAACGGCGATAAAGTGGAAGACACCCGCTTAGTAATCACCGAAAAAGGTGAAAATGTGTATCAGGTGGGTAAACGCAAGTTTGCGCGTATTACGCTAGCCTAATGTTTTTCTGATAGTTTTTGAAAGCCCGCTTAGTTAAGCGGGCTTTTTTTTGCCTGAAATATAAGTACTAGTGGATAGTAGGGCGATTATTTTTTTAGAAGGCCCTAACTACTCATACAAAGTTAAGCATCAAGCCAAATTTGAAAGTGGGGGATATTGGCTTTAACGTTTATAAGTAATTGTCGTTAAACGTTTTTTATTTTTCTTACTTTTTTTTTGAAAAAGTTTGTCAGGATTTTGCAATCGCTATCGTCTATAGGGGAAAAATCAATCAATGAACCCAACCGTACGATAAGCAGTTAACGCGTAGCAGGCTGGGATGAAACAACAGTGAAACTCAATACTAACGCTTACGCAATGCAAAGGATAAAAACATGACAACGGTAACTTCAACTCGTGCAACATACCATCAGGCTAACAAGAGCCTTCCTGCGAAGGAAGCGTTCATATGGCTGAAAGAGGGGTGGCAGCTTTTTATAAAAGCACCTTTCAAATTATTGGGGCTTTCTTTTGTTACTTTATTTGCCGCGGGGCTCATTCAAGCGCTAGCAGGGCCAATTGGCTTAGGCATATCGAAATGGGTAGGTCCGCTTCTGGCTACCGTAATGTGGTTGGCCATTGCCAACTTAGCAGAGAACAACAAGCTGAGATTGTCGGGCGGTACCCTGCGCTCATGGACAAATGTCGCTTTGTGGAGTTTGACCGGGCCAGTGATCGCATGGATCCAATTTCAAATTGGCGCTATGTTAATGGGCGCAGATGCAGTGGCGGCGTTAGCAAATGGTGTTGTAGTAGATGTACCCGCTTGGAAGGTCGGGCTAATGATGGGCTCGGCAACACCAATAAATTTACTGCTTTTATTTGTACCTATGTTGCTTATTTTAAAACATCGCTCAATCCCAGCATCTTTTAAAAATAGTATTGCTGTAGTAGTGGGCGCTTATAAGCCGATGTTGATAATAGGTGCCATGATTTTCTTAACAGTTGCACTTGCGCCCTATACTTTCGCATTGTCGGGATTAGTGTTTGGCCCTATTGTTTCATGTATGTGCTTTATTGCTTACCAGCGCTTATTTCGCTAATCAGCTAGGAAGCGTAATTCAACTGCTCATTTAAAGCGTGGAATTAAAAAATAATAAAAATGGAAATGCAGTGAAAGAAACCATTCAAATAGAAAAACTGCTTAGTGAATACGCGCCGCTCATGGCGCGTATTGCGGCAACATTTGAGGCTAATAAATCACTTCAAGATGAGCTGATACAAGAAATGTCACTGGCGGTTTGGCGCGCTTTTGAAGGTGCCTCAAAAGACAGTGATAGTGGCTTTCGCGGTGAGGCAAGTGTGAAAACGTTTGTTGCTAAAGTTGCGCATAACAAGGCGGTTGATCACGTGATTAAAGAGCAGCGGCGTAAAGAGTTTACCCATGACGGCGAGTTTGATTCTTCTCATGCAACTAGCACCAGTTCATCTCGAGATGCCACGTTACAAGAGAATGCGATGGATCTTTTGACAGGCTTACGTCAACTAGAAATAAAGTACAGACAGGTACTGGCTTTGTTATTAGAAGGTTTCAGTCAGCTGGAAATAGCCAATATGTTAGGTATCAAAGAGAGTGCCGTTGCTAAGCGAGTAAGCCGCGCCCGCCAACAGCTAACGCAGATAATGGAGCAACAGCCTTGAGCGAAGAAAAATTAAGTATGGCCGAGAACAGCACGCAAATGAACGAATTAGATAAGCAACTCGCTCAGTGGCAAAGTGCCTACAAGGATGCAACCCCTTCAGTAGATACAGATTCACTGATAAAAGAAACCAAGAGCGCAAGATTTAAACTTAAACTAAAAGGTGCCGTTGATTTGGTGCTCGGGCTAGCGGTTTCTGTGTGGTGTTTAACTTTGGTGTTGTTCGAGCCACTTAGCACGTATCAATTTTTGCTTTTCATGGTACTTACACCTATTCCCGCCGCTTTCGGGGCATGGGGATATTGGGTAAGGCAAAAGCAGTGGAAGGTCCAGACGTTAGACGTTCAGTCAATGTTGGCGTTTAAACAAAACCAATTAAAACAGCAATTACATTACTGGAAAATCAGCCTCTATGGATGCTTAGCTTTGTGGTGTGGATTGCTGGCACTCGCCGTTTTTAATGTACTGATGTTTAATGCCTTCACACTGTGGGGAACACAGCTTTTGATAAACAGTGTGGTCGTTTTTATCGTATACCGCCGGTACAAAAAGTTAGCCGCCGACTTGCCGTCGGCGTTAGCGAAAATAGACGATATGAAATAGCTGAAATTAATAGTCTTATAATTCCAGCATTGGTACGAAGCCCCCATAAATAAGGCGCTTACCGTCGAAAGGCATGGGGTTTTCGTTTTCCTGCATTCTTGGATCTTCCATCACCTTTTTCCAAGCAGTATCACGTACTTCTTTTGAAGGCCAAAATGCAATGGAAAACACCACGGTTTCATTTTCTTTGGCTTTAACAGCCATCGGGAAAGACGTGACTTCTCCTTCAGGGACATCGTCACCCCAAGCTTCAAGTATTTTAGTCGCACCATACTCTTTAAAAATATCGCCAGCGAGTTTGGCGTGCTCAATGTATAACGCTTTATTTTCAGTGGGAACGGCTACAGCAAAGGCATCGATATATGACATGAGGTGACTCCGTCAAAGAATAGATACCTAAAATAGCCTAATTTATAGACAGCATGCAATGCTTAACATTAAGGTGAATCGTAATTTATAACCATTACTAGCGTTCTGCTATTTTCGCCCATTGGTACAAGCCATGCAGTGCTAGCCTTCTTGCTTTTGCAAAGGGGTAGGTTTTCAAAGGAGAACGATAAAGGGGAAGCGATAAATCGACGTCATTGTTACCCATCATACGTTGAGCGAGTCGCTGCCCTGCAAACGCGGCAAAAGATACGCCCGAACCGCAATACCCCATGGCGTAACCGATATTACCGCTAGAGCGGTTAGAATTGTTGCCGCTAACCTCATTGTCGATAAATATCCGCGGCATGCTGTCTAACGATACACTTACCCAACCACTCCAAAAATAATCCATGGCTATACCGCTAAGTGAAGGGAAACTTTTTACCATAGCGCGGTATAGTCGCTGTTTCTCTGACGCGTTATCTGCATCTTTACCTTTTACGGCACCACGACCGCCGAATAATAATCTGCCATCTGGCAAAACACGGTAGTAGTATTTCATCATCCGTGTATCCATAAAGCTCATTGGCGTGGTTAGGCCAGACTTTGCGCGCTGTTCGCTACTCAATGGCGCAGTGACAAAAATGCTCGACTGAACAGGAAATTGCTTATTGTCTACGCTGTCATGAAAGCGCTTAGGGGTATAAGCATTAGTAGCAATGAGTATGTGTTTGGCCGAAACTGACCCGCTGGGTGTTGCGACAACATATCCGGTTTTGTGCTTTTCAATGCGAATGGCTGGCGAGTCGTAAAAAAGCGTTGCTCCAAGCTCCTTTGCTACTCTTGCATATTCGCTTACTAATTTTAGTGGGTGTAAGCATGCACCCTTTAGCTCAACGCCACCATACGCCCCTTCAATACCAAAGCGCGCAGTAAGGTCTTTTTCACTAAGTGGAGAGCTCGTTACGTTGAAGTGTGACTCAAGATGCTTAGCACTGGCACAGAGTAGTTCGGCTTGCTTTGGGTTATGCGCCAGTTTTAAATATGGTCCTTCTACCAAATCGACCTGCATATCAAAGTCTGCAATACGTTGTTTAAGCAGGTGTACCGCGCCATCAAACTCGCCCTGCATAGCTTTGGCGATGTCACGACCCCACTTGTCCTCTATGGCGCTTAAGCTCAATCGGCCGCTACCCGAGAGGATAAAGCCTCCGTTACGGCCCGCACAGCCAAATCCCGGTGAATTCGCATCAAGTAGCGTGACTTCTTGTTTCGCTTGAGCAAGTGTGATGGCAGCTGAAAGACCGGTATAACCACCACCAATGACGAGGTACTCAGTGTTTACATTCTTGTTTAAAGGCGGCAGTGTTGGTGGTTTGTGTGTGGCATGCCAGTAGCTGTTTGCCGCGGGTAACATTGATGAAACGCCGCGTGAAATAAGAGGATCGTAGGTCATAGAATAAAAACGTTTTTACCTTTGGCGTACTTATGGGGCTTGAAATTGAAGTAGCATTTCCGCACCTTCACACTCGCAATAACCCTCGCATACAGGGCAATCGTAGCCTTCGTGAATAGATGCGTAGCGCCATTTATTGGGGTGTTTCTTGATAAGCTGCCCCCCATTTTTAGTGAAGTACTTAAATGCGCTGTTGCCAGGGCTTGCCAACCAAATATGTGCTAAACCCGCTTCTGCGCCTTGAATTTGCGCACATTCAATCGATTTACTTAATAGTCTGCTGCCAATTCCACAGCCCTGCATTGCGGGGTCTACCGTATTACATTTGAAATAGCACACGGTATTTGGATCTACTGGCCAAAGGGAAGGGCTGCACCACTCATCTGCTTCCCATTGCGTATGCGCAAAGGTGAGCCTGAAACCAACAACTTTTTGTTTGTATAGGGCTACCCAGCTAGCATTAGTATTGCCAACAAAGCTCTTTGCATAGTAATCAGCAAGTAGCTCGTTGGTTAGGTAGTTATCTCCGTGCACGTGATTGCCAAGAGCAATCACCCCTGCAAAAAACTCAGGCGCTAGAGACTCGTAGCTGATATCACTTTGAATTATGTGGCTCAAATGATTTGTGGGCTTCATACTTTTTCTTTACGCGGGGCGTTTTTCATCCCGTCAAGGTGCACATCCAAGGCTTCAACTGATATCAATATTTCTCTTACCGACATCCATAGTGAATATAGAAGTGATACTAAACTTGCAGCAAACACCCAGTTTCCTACCTGTTGATAGGTGAGGTATATCGCTAGCATGGATACTACACAAAGAAAAAAACTACCCACACCTGCTATTTGCATTCGCTTAATAAGTTGAATACGTAATCGAAGGTTTTTTATTTGTGCTTGAGTATTATCATCTCTCTCTTCTTTTGAAAAGTTTCGGATAATAGTTGCAAGCGTTAAAAAGCGATTGGTATAGGCTAGAAGCAATAAAGAAATCGCCGGAAATAACATGGCCGGAGTAGCAATATCTATTTTCATGGGTGTTTCATACAATCGTCGAGTAAAAAGAGTGTATCACAGGGGCTCAGTTACACACAGTAATCAGCCAAGAGGTTGAACTTACAACATCTTTAGTGCCAAAGACTAATACGAAGGAGAAGGCGGAATATTGAGTCTACATTCGGTCAACTGTCATGCCAGCGGCACTCCAGCCTAACATATCGCCTTCTAAATGCATGACTTCAGAAAAATCGAGTTCTTCCAATACTTTCATTGCCAGTTTGGCTCTTCTGCCTGAACGACAATAAATGATAATAGGCTTGTTTTTGTGGCCTTCTAATTCGCTAAGGTAGTCATTGATATTTTCATGGGGCATATTTACTGCGCCAGGAATGTGACCATCGGCGAATTCTTGCGGAGAGCGAACATCAATAAGGAGCCAGTCGTTGTTTGCAACTCGCTCGATAAGGTATGGTGATGCGGCAACAGAGGCTTGCGCGGTCGCTTTCGCTGTGCACTGAAGCGACACAAACAATGCAACACTGATAACAACTAGAAAACCCGCAACAACAATCCGCATGAATAAAAACTCTTACCTTTTTATAGAAGATTAGAACCTGCTCTTATTCTGTTACACAAAGGCGCTTAAATTGAGCCAAGTCGGTGTGTATCAATTGAAAACAGCCCAGCAGGTCTAGACTTAAGTATAACGCTTATGCGCTTTCTTTAATACCTTTACAGAGTACTTTTAGTTCATTTATTAATCGCAATGAAAACCGACTGGTTACGTCTGGATCCACAACAATTAAGGGGGCTTTGAGGAAAGAGCGATGATCACGCCAGAATACCTCAAGTTCTGAATGCGTACTTTTAGATGCCGCAATGAGTGCATGAGGTTGGCGAGTAAGTACATCTTTTAATGCGACTTGAGGATAGTCTACAGGACTGTCTGCAAATAATGTTTGAGCACCACACACATTCAGCAGTTGGTTACCCCACGCGTTGGGACCGATGGTCATAAGTGGAGCAGTCCACGAATAATAAAATACTGGTATAAGCGAGGATTTGTCGTATTTACTTCGAAGTTCGGCTAGTTCGTTGAGAAAATCATTGGAGAGCTGGGTCGCCTGCTTTTGCGTATTTGTAAGTGCCCCAAGCCTTTTAATTTCGCTGGCTATATCAGTGATATTTTCGACCTTGCTGCTAAATACGTTTAGACCCATCGAGGAAAGCTTATGGATATCTTGCGGCTTATTGCCTCCATCCCATGCAAGAATTAAATCAGGTTCTAACGCCACAATGGTAGCGATATCGGCACCTTGAAAATCCGCCACCCGCTTAATATTTTTCGCGGCGTCAGGATAGTCGCTATAGTCGCTTACACCTACAAGGTTAGGGCCTAAGCCCAAACTAAATGCCCATTCGGTAAGGTGGGGCGCAAGGCTGACTATCTTTTGCTCGACGGAATTTGATAAGGCGCTTGATTCCGAGCTTGGTGCAACATCGGCAGAAGCAAATTGATCTGAATGAGCTAGGTGCTTTGTCTCGGCATCTGATTCTGACTTAGCAAATGTGAGAAGAGGTAAATAGCTTAAAATTACAAAAAAAATGGTTTTCATCATAACTGCTGTTTTCATTAGGCTACGGCCATTGCCAGCATAGCTAACGATGCGAAGGCGCTAACCGCAATCATGGCATGAGTAACCGTATTTTTGGCTGTCAACATGTGAGAGTACTTTACCTCGTTAGCGCCTCCCACGCGGGTGTATCGAATCTTCTTGTTGGCATAAATTGCTGGGCCGCCGAGTTTAATATCAAGCACACCGCCCATAAGTGCAAGCAGTAGCGACGTTTTATCTTTCACTGGGGAGCGCTTTATGGCGCGAAACCCTTTAATAGGATGGCTGACCAGTAGTGTTGCTAGACCACCAATGACCGCGGGCGGCATATTAAGTAAGTAAACAAGATTGCGTACGGGTTTGGCAAAGAAAGTCATTGCAGGGGTTCGGTAATGCCACTGCCAAGATGTGAGCAAAAGCAATCGATAAATGAGTGCGCCTATGGGGCCTGCCACTACAAAGTAGAAAATAACGCCGCAATAAAGATAAAGAAACTTCAGCCATAGCGATTCTATCGCGGCTTTGGCAATTCCTATATCGGAAAGTGAATCGCATTGACGTGCAGTAATGGTTTGCGCCATTTCACGTGCGAGGGATTTTTTATTTCTTCCCACACTCGCCAGCACTTTTTTGTACTGTTGACGCTGGTAACCGTAGTCGAGCAGTGCGACAAGAATAATCGCCTCAAAGAATACGGGGTATTGGGCCATGTACACCAAGATGGCAACACATACTACCAATGGCGCAAGAAGAACTAGGGCGGCTAATGAGCCTGAAATATAGTGCTGAGACCTACCGTATTCATGAGAGGGCACCACTTTGCGCCCCATTTGCTGAACGAGGTAGCGCATGAGCGTTAATGGATGAGTACTTTGGGGCCAGCGCCATAATGCGTCAATGGCGATAGCCAGCCAAAGTACGAATAGCGACTGGTATTGCGGGTCGCTAATTACCTCTGTCATCTTATTTTGCAAGAGCCTTAATCATTGCCATAACTAATTGTGCTGAGTGTTTAGCGGCAGTGTCTAGATACTCTTTAAAGCTCACTGACGACGTTTTTCCTGCAATATCCGACAATGAACGAATGACAAGGAAAGGCGTGTCGAGCATATGGCAAGTTTGACCTATAGCTGCACCTTCCATCTCAACCGCTTTCATGTCTGGGAAGTTTTCACGCAGTTCTGCTACAGCTTCGTCGCTACCGATAAACGCATCGCCCGTACAGATTAAACCTGTTGTCGACTGAAGTGAGGTAATGCCTGTGGCAGCACTACGAGCGGCTTCCATTAACCTTGTATCGCAACGGAAATCTTCAGGCATACCTGCGCATTGACCGAGCTTGTAGCCAAAATGGGTTAAATCGGCATCATGGTGAATAACGTGACTGGCGATCACTAAATCACCGATGTTTAGATTCTTGTCGAAACCTCCGGCAGAACCGGTATTGACAACAGCATCAGGGGCGTACTGTTCGATAAGTACAGTAGTAGCAATTGCTGCAGCCACTTTACCAATACCGCATTTTACTAGCACCACTTCTATGTCGTTAAGTGTACCTTCGTAAAACGTCAGGTGCTTCCACTGGGTTTCTTTTACATTCCAAAGTGACGCTTTAAGTAGCGCAACTTCTTCGTCCATTGCACCTAAAATACCAATTTTTTTCATAACTTTACCGACGGTGTTGAGGGAATTTAACGCGTGAATACGCTGCTGAAAGCGTTAATTGTATAAGGAAAACGGGCAAACTGACAGAAAAATGCCTCTGTTACCGCTATTTGAGAGTAAGAAAATAGCAAAGCAACAAAGGCCAGGGGAAGTGGGGTTATGTCTTAAGCTGCAGCTGGTCTGCTTGAACGCACTGGGCGAGTCGGGCGCTTTGGTGGCTCTGGATTATGCGTTGGCAGCTGTGCCATTTTTTGCTGTAAACGGCGATATGGAATGAGTTTGTTTTCCAAACACTCGCGAATATCGTCAACGGTATAACCAGATTTCACTTTAATTCTTGCATGAGGAAGGCCGGCAGCATCAAGTGCTCCGGTTACAAACCAGTCTTTTTGTGATT
The DNA here is from genome assembly GCF_054960505.1 of Alteromonas sp. G4i13. Classification (NCBI taxonomy): domain Bacteria; kingdom Pseudomonadati; phylum Pseudomonadota; class Gammaproteobacteria; order Alteromonadales; family Alteromonadaceae; genus Alteromonas; species Alteromonas sp. G4i13. The sequence continues at coordinate 27,117 of NZ_JBHNYX010000012.1, forward strand.
TATAACCATCTTTGCCTTGGCTATGAACTAAGTCGATAGCAAGAACAGGACTCATGTCGTGTTTATCTACTAATACAAAGTCGAGCTGTCTGCTAGAAGCTCTGCTGATGGCTTGGCTTGCCGTCTTTTTATTTGCAGACTGGCGAACCGCCACTAAATCGTTAAGACGCACACGGCACACTATGCGAAACTCTCTTCCCATAGCCTGTTCGATAAGGTTTAAAAAAGAGTGCTCAACGGGGGTGAACAATTGCGGCTTTCGCCTAAATGGAAATGCGACACCGCCGTCTGACAACTTTATGGCACCCAGTGCAACGACAATAAGTAACATCATTAGAATAATTGCCAATTCCATCGTAACCCTCGCAAATATCAATAGTTAAAGCCCACGGAATGCGTAATAAAGAAGCCCGCTAAAGTGTTTATATCGAAAAAAGCTTGGGCTCCGTTTGCAGTTCGAGCGTCATAAAAATGACACTCACTGTTACCGTGGAGTGGTTATTGATGATTTTGCAAAGCAGATGCCAACATGAGTAGATTTCGTAGTTGTCTTGCTAAAAGGGCTTATTTCGTTGTGGATGTAACAAGAATATCCACTTGAGAGCCAGTATTATCTGGGCTGATTATTACTCTGACCCCTTTATCTTCTGAGGATAACAACGTGCGGCCGCTAACTGGCGTGTGAGTTTTTAAAGCGGGGTGCGCCGTTTGGTAAACATTCAGTAATTCACTCGGGGAGCGAGGAGAGTGGTAAACCATTACTGCTGTCTTGCTTTCGTCAAATGCTTGGCATTGTCTTGCATCATCAGAAATCTTAACTTGCTGAAAATCAGAAGGGCAAGACATGATGCTTGGCTTACTAGGTGAAGAGTTGACGCTTTGTTTCTTAGTTTGGTTGTTAACTTGCGCATTTAATGAAGCGTCAACAGCAATGGTATCAGCTAAGCTGGCATTGCTCGCTGCTATCGCCAGTGTTAGACAAAATGTAAGTTTCTTAATGTTTAAATGCTGCATAGATAGATTCTTCACCCGATGTGCGATGTCTTTAATTGCTTAAACGATAGTAGAGTCGTAACTCTCGCGCTTCAACTAAACCTTGGTCTATTAACGTATATTAGTGAGGTTTTTCGTATAGGTTTTGGTTTAAAGCATCACTTCATCACTACAACTCTATTACTGGTCATAAGGCGTGGTCAGTAATTGATACAGCGCATTTGTTCCACTGTAAAAGTTCCCTATACGTAAGTTTTCATTAGAGGCGTGTTGATTGTTATCAGCATTGACTAATGGAATAAGAATTACCGGCTTCTCTATACTGTTTACTAGCGGTGCGGTTGGAACAGTACCCCCCATCATTGGAATAACTACAACCTTCTCATCGCTTACAGATTCTAGTGCCTTTTGCGCCCATAGACCAACTGGCTCATCGAGGGACGTTTGTAGTGCTGCAGTGCCGGGGCTAACTTCTATAAGAATGAGTTTTTCATGCTTTAGACGGGTTTCTTTTGATGGCAATTCGTCCACAATGTGATATCCCTTAGCTGTTATATAGTCTTTTAACAGCTTAACTTGTCTGGACGAGTGAGCCTCTTTTGTAGTTCTAATATCGATGGACGCTGTAGCGCTAGCCGGAATGATTGTCCTTACTGCTGTTGTGCTTGCAGCGCTCAATCCATTGATATTTAAAGACGGAAGACTAATGGATTCATAGTAGTTGCCACCTACAGACTCTGACTTTGCTACCCCAAGGCGTGCCAATAGTGCAGTTTCATCAATAGGAATGTCTCGAAGCACCTGTTTTGTTTCTTCTGACAGAGGAGCGTCTCCGTAATAATTAGGAATAGTCACCTTACCATTTTCATTTTTCATCCCTGCTAAGAGTGTTGAGAGCATAAAAGCGGGGTTTTGAATGTAGTTGCCAAAGTGCCCACTATGGCTATCAGAGTTTGGTCCGAAAACAGTGAGCTTAACCAGTGTCGCACCGCGATGACCGAAAACCACGGTAGAAGCGTTGGATGGATGCATGGGACCGTCTAACATTACTACGGCATCTGCAGAAAGCTGCGCTTTGTTTTTTTCTATCACTTTTGCGAGGGTAGGAGAGCCACCTTCCTCGTTTGAATCAAGGAGCACTTTGATATTAACTGATGGCGTCACCTTATTCGTCGAAAGTGAGTTTATGGCTGCTAGTAACATCATAATTGGGGCTTTGTCGTCAGATGCCGAGCGCGCAAAAATACGCCAATTAGGGTCATAGTCTTTATCGAGTAAAGAGAGTGGTTTTTCAACCCAGCTGTCATTTTCTTCGATTTTTAGAACGGGCTGCCAAGGGCTGTCTTGTTCCCACAACTCAGCGTTAACCGGTTGACCATCCATATGTGCATAAAAAAGCAGGGTAGGGGCATTTTTCCCAGCTAGCATGTAATCAGCATACAGCATCGGCATGCCGTTGTTTTCCAGCAGCTGAGTATTAAAACCATACTCGCTGTATTTCGTTGCCGTCCAACGCGCAACCTTTTCTATATCAGTTGCTGATTGCGTTGCAACGTTGGGTAGCGTGAGATATTCCAAGTAGTCTGCGAACACTGCTTTAGCCGAGCGAGTGGTAAGTGCGTTACTTTCCTCTGCCTGGGCGCAATATGAAACGGAAACTAAAAATAACCCGTAAAGTAGCCCTGTCCGCAATCTCATGATGTCATCTCTTTATTCAATTATTCTATCTAATGTAAATCGTATCTCTTTAGTTTTAAATAAAAAAAGCTCGATAGCAGAACTATCGAGCTTTTCGTGAATGGACAATAGGCCTTAGTTAGCGAAGGTTAAACGCCAATATAGTCCATAATCCCTTCTGCGGCTTTACGGCCTTCGTCGATAGCAGTAACAACCAAGTCACTACCACGTACCATATCGCCACCGGCAAAGACTTGCGGGTGAGAGGTCTGGTAAGCAAATTTGCCAGCAGATGGCGCGCGTACGCGACCTTTTTCATCGAGCATAATGCCGAAGTCAGCAAACCATGGCGCAGGGCTGGGCTGGAAGCCGAAGGCGATAATTACCGCGTCTGCTTCTAGTACGTGCTCTGAACCTTCCACTTCAACAGGGCGGCGGCGACCATTGGCATCCGGTGGCCCCATTTCGGTTTTAACCAGCTTAACACCACATGCCTTACCGTTTTCATCTACTGCAATGTCTAGCGGCTGAAGATTGAATTTAAACTCAACCCCTTCTTCTTTTGCGTTAACAACTTCGCGGCGAGAGCCCGGCATGCTTTCTTCGTCACGGCGGTATGCACAGGTAACTTGGGCAGCGCCTTGGCGGATTGACGTGCGAACACAGTCCATCGTGGTATCACCACCACCTAGAACTACTACGCGCTTGCCTTTCATATCAATGTAATCAGCAGGATCTTTTTCAAGGCCCATTACGCGATTGGTGTTGGCGATAAGGAAAGGTAGCGCTTCGTGAACGCCTTCAACTTCTTCGTTATCGAAGCCACCTTGCATAGACTTGTACGTACCCATGCCTAAGAAAACAGCATCGTATTTATCAAGCAAATCCTGGAACTGTATGTCTTTACCAATTTCAGTGTTAAGTACGAACTCAACACCCATCTCGGTAAAAATTTGGCGGCGTAGCTTGATCACGTCTTTCTCTAATTTAAAAGACGGGATACCAAATGTAAGTAGGCCACCAATTTCTTCGTATTTGTCGTAAACAACAGGTTTAACGCCGTTACGAACCAGAATATCAGCACATGCAAGACCAGCAGGGCCTGCACCTACAATCGCCACTTTCTTATCGGTCCATACCACGTCAGACATATCTGGGCGCCAGCCCATTTTGAATGCCGTATCGGTAATGTATTTTTCAATACTACCAATGGTCACTGCACCAAAGTCATCATTCAGCGTGCATGCACCTTCGCACAGTCTGTCCTGTGGACATACGCGGCCGCATACTTCAGGCAAGCTGTTGGTTTTATGAGAAAGTTCCGCAGCTTCTAAAATGCGGCCTTCGTTCGCCAAGCTTAACCACTGAGGAATGTAGTTGTGCACTGGGCACTTCCATTCACAGTATGGGTTACCGCAGTCCAAGCAGCGATCTGCTTGGCCTTCGGTTTGAGATTGGCTCAGCGGTTGATAAATTTCCGCGAACTCTTGTTTACGTACCATGATCGGCTTTTTCGGCGGATCGATACGTTCAACATCGACAAATTGATATACGTTCTTTGCCATAAACTAAATCCTCCTACTGAGCCTGAATGCGTAATTCAGCACTTGAACGACTGATGTGACCAAGCAAGTTTTTCACATCACTGGTTTTTGGCTTAATAAGCTTGAAGCGTTTCAGCGTTGCGGCGAAATCAGTAAGCAACGACAACGAGTGCTCGCTTCCTGTTTCTTCGTAATGCTGATTAATTAAGCCACGTAAGTGCTCAGCAAGAATCGCTTTATCTTCAATTGGCATTACATCGACCAGTTCCGCATTTACACGGTTATCAAGGTCGTCGCCATCATCCATAAGATAAGCAAAACCACCAGTCATACCTGCACCGAAGTTAACACCAACCGGACCAAGTACAGCCACGATACCGCCTGTCATATATTCACAGCCGTTATCGCCAATGCCTTCAACTACCGCAATAGCACCAGAGTTACGTACGCCAAAGCGCTCGCCAGCACGGCCAGCAGCAAACAGCTTACCGCCTGTTGCACCGTAAAGGCAGGTGTTACCCATAATGGCGCTGTCGTGGGCGTCGTAAGAGATATTGCGAGGTGGGTGAATAACAAGCTTACCGCCGGTCATCCCTTTACCTACATAATCATTGGCATCACCTTCAAGGTGCATATGCAGGCCGCCAGCGTTCCACACACCGAAGCTCTGACCCGCTGTACCGGTAAGTTCAACTTTGATAGGTGTATCTTCAAAGTCGTGGTTACCGTGGTGTTTAGCGATTTCACCTGATAGCAATGCGCCGACAGAGCGATCCGTATTGCGGATTGGGTATTTAAGGGTAATAGATTTACCTTCAACAACCGCTTGCTGGCCGTCTTTAAGCATCTGCGCGTTCAATTCACCTTTATCGATAGGTGCGTTGGTCGTTTGTGAGCAGAATAAGCGCGTATGGTCGCCTGCTTTAGGCTGCGCTAGCAACGGAGACAAATCTAAACGGTTTTGCTTAGCGGTAATGCCATCTAAAACTTTAAGTAGCTCTGTGCGACCAACAAGGTCGTCGAACTTAGCAATACCCATAGACGCCATGATTTCACGCACTTCTTGAGCAATAAACTTGAAGTAGTTCATTACCATATCAGGTAAGCCAATGAAGTGGTCGTCACGCAGTTTTTGATCCTGCGTTGCAACACCGGTCGCACAGTTGTTCAAGTGGCAAATACGTAGATATTTACAGCCTAAAGCCACCATTGGACCTGTACCAAAACCAAAGCTCTCAGCGCCTAAAATACCGGCTTTTACTACGTCTAAGCCTGTTTTCAAACCACCGTCGGTTTGAACGCGTACTTTGTGACGTAAGCCGTTTTCAATAAGCGCTTGCTGAGTTTCAGATAAACCAAGCTCAAATGGGCTACCCGCATACTTAACTGATGTTAGCGGGCTTGCACCTGTACCGCCGTCGTAACCTGAAACGGTGATAAGGTCGGCATAGGCTTTCGCTACACCTGTTGCAATGGTGCCAACACCCGGCTCAGATACTAGCTTAACGGATATAAGTGCCGTTGGATTAACCTGTTTCAAATCGAAAATTAGCTGTGCCAAATCTTCAATTGAGTAAATATCGTGGTGTGGTGGTGGTGAAATAAGGGTTACACCCGGCACAGAGAAACGTAGCTGTGCGATGTATTTATTTACCTTATCGCCAGGAAGCTGACCGCCTTCACCCGGTTTTGCACCCTGCGCCACTTTAATTTGAATAACGTTTGCGTTAACCAAATAGTGTGGCGTTACACCAAAGCGACCTGAAGCCACCTGCTTAATTTTAGAGTTCTTTTCAGTTCCAAAGCGAGAAGGGTGTTCGCCACCTTCTCCCGAGTTAGACTGACCGCCCAGGCGGTTCATGGCAATCGCTAGCGCTTCATGCGCTTCAGGGCTTAGTGCACCAATTGACATTGCCGCAGTATCAAAGCGTGGGAATAAGTTTTCCGGTGCTTCTACTTCACTAATATCAATAGGGTCGCAATCAGGGTTTATAGCTAGCAAGTCGCGAATGTGCGCAGGCGCACGCTCGTTAACAAGCTTTGCATATTGCTGGTAGTCGTCGTAGTTACCAGACACCACAGCTTTTTGAAGCGTACTGACTACGTCTGGGTTATAGGCGTGATATTCGCCACCGTGCACGTATTTAAGCAAGCCGCCGTGATCGACAGATTTACGCTTAAGCCAAGCAATACGGTTTAGGTTGATAAGATCTTGCTGGAAATCATCGAAGCCCGCACCTTGAATGCGTGAGGTCACACCTTTAAAGCATAACTTCATCACTTCATTGTTAATACCCACTGCTTCAAACAGTTTAGAGCTACGGTAGCTAGCAACAGTGCTAATACCCATTTTCGACATGATCTTGTACAAGCCTTTGTTGATACCCTTACGGTAGTTCAACGTGGCCTGCATAGGAGAAATATCTAGCTCGCCTTTTTCACAAAGCTGCTCAATAGTTTCATATGCTAGGAATGGGTAAACCGCAGTGGCACCTAAGCCAATCAACACCGCGAAATGGTGTGGATCGCGGGCACTTGCTGTCTCAACAACAACGTTAGCATCGCAGCGCAATGACTTTTCAACTAAGCGACGTTGTACCGCACCAACTGCCATTGCAGCAGGGATAACCAAGCGATTTTGTTTAATGTTTCTGTCAGACAGAATAACGAATGCAGCACGCTTGTTTTTAACCAGCATTTCTACTTCGTTACAAACGCGCTCGATGGCTTTCTTCAAACCTTCTTGCGGCGCATACTGAAGCTCCACGACTTCTGAGTAGTAGTTGTCTGGGTTAAATTCGCGCAGTTGCTTAAGGTCGGTATACATTAGCACTGGCGAGTCAAACAATACGCGGTCAGCGTAACCTGAGGTTTCGCTAAATACGTTTTGCTCGCGGCCAATACAGGTTGCCAACGACATAACGTGGTTTTCACGTAGCGGGTCGATTGGCGGGTTAGTTACCTGTGCAAATTGCTGACGGAAATAGTCGTAAACCGTACGCTGACGAGATGACATAACCGCCATTGGCGTGTCATCACCCATTGAACCAACCGCTTCTTGACCGTCTTTCGCGAGTACTTTTACAACTTGTTGAATTTCTTCATAGCTGTAGGCGTGTAGCTTGTGGTACACCGCCATGGCATCGTCGTCAAACACGCGTTTACCAATTAATGACGCATCAAGCTTTTCAATTGGTGTAAGTCGACGAATATGCTTATCTAGCCACTCTTTATAAGGGTGACGTGCTTTTAAGTCTTCATCAATTTCAGTAGAGCGCCAGATTTTGCCTGTGTATGTGTCTACAGCAAGCATTTCACCTGGGCCTACACGGCCTTTTTCAATTACGTCAGCTTGCTCGTAATCCCAGATACCTACTTCTGAGGCTAGGGTAATGAAACCGTTCTTAGTAATAACGTAACGAGCAGGACGTAGACCATTTCTATCAAGGTTACAGGCAACGTGGCGACCGTTAGTTAAAACGATACCCGCTGGGCCGTCCCATGGTTCCATGTGCATAGAGTTAAACTCGTAAAATGCACGAAGATCATCGTCCATGGTCTTGTTGTTTTGATAGGCGGGTGGAACAAGTAACCGCATAGCACGGAATAAATCCATACCGCCGGCTAAGAATAGCTCCAGCATGTTATCCAGCGATGATGAGTCTGAACCTTCAGTATTAACAAAAGGTGCTGCATCTTTAAGATCTGGAATAAGTGGCGTTGCGAATTTAGCAGCACGTGCCATGGCCCAGTCGCGGTTTCCTTTAATGGTGTTAATTTCACCGTTGTGCGCAAGGAAGCGGAAAGGCTGAGCAAGCGGCCAGCGTGGTAGTGTATTTGTTGAAAAGCGTTGGTGAAAAACGCAAATTGCGCTTTGCATACGCTCATCGGCAAGATCGTGATAAAAGGCGGGTAAATCTTTTGGCATTACCAAGCCTTTGTAGATCGTTACCAAGCCCGACAAACAAGCTACGTAAAAATCGGGATCTTTCTCAAGACGTTTTTCAGCGCGGCGGCGGATCATATACAAACGACGCTCAAGGTCGCGTTTTCTCCAACCTGCTGGCGCGTTCACAAATACCTGTTCAATTTGTGGAACACCCGTTAGCGCTAATTCACCCAGTACTGAGTGGTCGACAGGCACTTCGCGCCAACCCACTACTGAAAGTGTTTCTTTTTCTAGTTCTTCATTAAGTACTTCACGCGCGGCTTGCGCAAGTACCGGGTCCTGACTTAAGAAAATCATGCCCACGCCGTATTTTTTGCTGAGTTTCCAGCCATTTTCTTCGGCGATTGCATGGAAGAACGCATCCGGTTTCTGTAGTAATAAACCACAGCCGTCACCGGTTTTCCCGTCGGCGGCGATACCGCCACGATGCTGCATACGGTCAAGACCGTGTATTGCAGTAGTTACCAATTCATGACTGGCTTCCCCATGAGTGTGAGCGATTAAGCCAAACCCACAGTTGTCCCGGGAATCATTGGGATTATATAAACTCATCTCTTAACTCCTTCAACCTTTTGACTGGGCAAGGTATGCGTTGCGTGTAGATGCGCCTAGGTTTGCGTATCACAACATTATTAGACGTCTTTTATGCCTGCGAGCGGTATTGCTCGCGGCGTGCGCCTTTCTTGTCGTTATTTTATTATTAGAGGATTCCAGTCGTTTCCGCATTTTTATGCATTATTGCGATGCGGGCCGTACAAAATACCCACATTAAAAACTAAAATCAAACGCTAAAAGTATAAGCTTTATAGTGAATTAGTATAAATATAATTAAATATATATTAATCAGTTGTTTACGTGGCGTCATTTATGTTTGTAACAAAAATGTTATCAGTATTGCAAAGTGAATAACTCACCCCTTATAAATGATACTACTTCTCATTTGCGTTTTATTAATGAATAAATATGCTTTGAAATTGATGTTTTATGTTGTCAATAGCGGTTTGCGGTGTATTTTTATTAATTTGTAAAGCTATGGTTCCACTAATATAAGTAGTTTGCTATATTGATTGAAAATTAACCACAGGTAAGGCTCGTGGTGCGCTGAAGGATGTTGATAGAGAGCCCTGTGTGTGAATTGAGTGTACGCTTATGTGGAAGGCGAAGAATAAAAATTCACTGTGGTGGCGTGCTGTTAAGACAATAAGGATTATTGTATGAATACACTACATGCTTCACCACTGCCTTTATTTAGTATAGATGATCATATTCTAACTGGCGACAATATCACCTTCAGGCTTTCTCCTAACACATCTGGGCGTTTTCAATCTGGATCTCCCGATACTATTGTTATTCATTTTACCGCCGGTAGTAGCCTTTCATCTTCGGTGAATGTCTTGACCAATGCCGATAGCGGTGTGTCAGCTCACTTTGCCGTTGGACGCAATGGTGACATTGTCCAAATGCTTCCGACTAATAAAATAGCGTGGCACGCAGGAGAAAGTTATTACGAGGGGCGTAGTGGCTTGAATCAGTACTCTATCGGCATTGAATTAGACAATGCCGGCCAGCTTAAGGCAAGAGGAGATGGCACCTTTGAAAGTTGGTTTGGCGAAATTTTTGGCGAGAATGAAGTATTAGCTGCCCAGCATATTAACCAACAGTCTATGGGCTATTGGCACAAGTACACCGACGTACAAATTGTTAGGACGCTATCGCTGTGTAAAGCGTTGTGTAGCCACTACAACATCTCTACTATCGTCGGGCATGAAGAAATAGCGCCGTCACGAAAGGTCGATCCTGGCCCCGCTTTTCCCCTTCAAAGACTCAAAGCCGCTGTTTTGCAAAGTGATAGTGAAAGGTGGGCAACTGAGTCAAGTGATTCGAATTCACAGCGAGAGGCGCATGATCAAATTCAGCGGGATCTCGCTAGCCCTGTAAAGCGGGTGGCCAATGTAAGTGCCAATTCGCTGAATGTGAGAAAAGGGCCAGATGTTTCGTACCCAACTGTCGAGAACGGTTTGAATAAGGGCGAAGTGCTAAAAATACTGGAAAAGCGAGGGGAGTGGGCGAAAGTGTCTTACACGAAGGTGGGATGGGTGAATACCAAATACATTAATGAAATTACTGAAAAGTCGCCTTTCAAATCCTAATTCTGAGCAGGGCCACAGAGTTATGCTTTGACAAACCGCATTCCCGAAAAGAGGAAAGCCTGATAGGATAACCGCAAAATAAGCTTAAATTAGACGTACATGCATTCAGATTCACCAAACGATTCTTGGGCAATTCGCTTTGCCCAATTTGTTCAGCGTTTTGGCACTCTAAAGCTCAGCATATTGTTTGTTGTTCTTTCGCTTGTGTTTACGCTAGGGGGCTCATACGTAATTCGCGTGAGCATGGGAAGCCAGGTTCAGCCCGATGACTTCATCAGTGCTGTAGTACTGACCATGTTATCTGCGCCTTGGGTACTTTATTTCTTTAGTGAGTTAATCAAGCAATTAGAAAACTCACGTACCAACTTAAAGGAAGTGGTAAGCCAGTTGGAAAGTTTGCGTGAAGAAGATGTCTTTCTTAACCGCGAACTTCAAAGCAACATCAGACAGCTTAATCACGAGATAGAGCAGCGCAAGCAAGCACAAGAAGAGCGTGAGGCGCTGTTTAAAGACTTAGAAAAAGAAATTCAGGATAAATCAGAACAAGAAGCACAAGCACGCCGCTTATCAACCTTGTTACGTTCAATCATCGATGCCTCACCAGACTTAATATATTACCGAAATGAAGAAGGCAGGTTTGCTGGTTGTAACCGTATAGCGGAGCTTATGACGGGCAAAACCGAGCAAGAGCTGCTTGGCTTAACGCCAAAAGACGTATATGAGGAAGAGCTTGCCCGCCAAATTGTAGCGAGTGATCACGAAGTTCTAGAAACCAACGCCAGTATCACAGAAGAGCTGTGGCTTCGCTTTGCTGATGGACGTCGTCGTTACTTCGAAATGAAGCGTGTACCTTTCTTCGATAAAGACGGTAATCGCCTTGGCTTGTTGTCGTTCGGTCGAGACATGACTGAGCGTAAGCAGGCTGAAAATGCTGCTGCAAAAGCAAGTACCGACAAAACTCGCTTTATCGCAACCATAAGTCATGAGCTACGCACACCGCTAAACGGTATTGTGGGCTTAAGCCGTATGCTGCGTGATACCGAGTTGAGTGAAGAACAATTTAACTGGGTAAGTACGATATACGCCAGCGCTATAACATTAGGTAATATTTTTAACGATATTATCGACCTTGATAAGTTAGACAGAGATAAGCTTGAGCTGAGTCTAAAAACCATATCGTTGAAAGACTTTACCGAAGAACTTAGCAGCATTATTCGTCTACTTGCAGCCGACAAACAGCTAGAGCTTAAAACGACAATTAACGAGCCGCTTCCCCGTCTTGTTGAAATAGATGGTACGCGCCTTCGTCAGATATTATGGAACATCCTGTTTAACGCAGTGAAGTTCACACAAAAAGGTCACGTAAGTTTAACGGTTTCATCGACGAAACCTGATGGTGATAAGGCGTATGTGACATTTGTGATTGAAGACACGGGCGTAGGTATTCCTGAAAGCGAAATTGATAAGATTTTTGCCATGTACTATCAGGTTGATCACCCTGACCACCAATCGGCCACAGGTACCGGTATTGGATTGGCAATTTGTAAGCAAATGGTCGACTTGATGAAAGGTGAAATTCACGTTTCAAGTAAAGTGGGTAAAGGCACCCGTTTTGAAATTGTGTTGCCTGTTCAAATTTCTAATAGCCCGATGAAAGTCGCGCAGCTTCAAGTGACAGGGCTCAATATCTTGTTAGTAGAAGATATTGAATTGAACGTAATGGTCGCTAAAGCCTTGCTCGAGAAGCTTGGCCAGAAAGTCGATGTAGCAATGACCGGTCAAGAAGCCATAGACAAAGTCAGGGAAAACCAATACGACCTTATCTTGCTTGATATTCAATTGCCTGACATGACAGGATTCGATGTGGCAAGTACGATTATTGAAGAAGATCTGGTTATGCAAACGCCTATCGTGGCGCTAACGGCAAACGTCATTAAAAAGCGTGATGAATACTTAGAAAACGGTATGGATGACGTTATTGCGAAGCCGATTAAAAAATCTCGCGTTATCGAGGTGTTTAACGAGCTGTTCCATGCACCACCTGCACCGCTTGAAATTGATGGCGAAGTAGAGCGCCCCGAACCTAACAAAACATTAAGTAACATTTTAGATATGGACTTGTTACAGATGTTAGTTGATACCATAGGGGATGAAATGGTGCGCGCTAGCGTTAAAGTATTCCAAGAAAAAATGCCTGAATACATGGAAATACTGCAGCTAAGCTTAAGTGCGGACGAAAAGTCAGAAGTGTGCTCACAGGCTCACAAAATTAAAGGCGCCGCTGGCTCTGTTGGTTTGGCTCGTGTACAGCGTATTGCTAATCAAATTCAACAGGGCGACCACCCTACATGGTGGGAGAACGTGCATGATTGGGTGGAAGAGCTACAAATGGCGGTTCAGCACGACATGAAGGCACTACACGATTGGCTGAATGAACAGCAGGTTGATGACTAGTTAGCATAACGCGCTCTTTAATAGGAAACGTAAAAAAGAGGGCTTGCCCTCTTTTTTGTTATAAAAACTGCGCTTGAGAAAGCGGTCAGAGCAGCGTTGCTAAGTAGCTAAGCCTCTCCTTAAAAAAAGCGGCAGGCTGATCTTATTTATACAGTGGTAAAAGGAATTAATGCGATGACAATTAGCGCACAACAAGAAACCGTGTTTTCAAATAATCAGCTCAGTGTTGAGGAAATTCCCTCACTTCAAACGCTCGCATTACTTCCTATATCCAAAAAGTACCGGACACTAAATATCCTCTCCATTGGATTGATAGCCTTAGTGCTAATCGGTATTGCTTCTGCGTTACGATTCCAAAGCTTTTGGTCATTGCCAGAAGGACTGCTGCAAGCCTACCCGTATGTTGTTGCTGGTATCGTCGCTGTAGGCTCTCTATGGGCGCTGTACCACTTTTTTGCTGATGTACGCATATTTTATGCGATTCGAGAGCAAGACATCAGTAAGCAGTCAGGGCTAATTTTTAGAAAACTTTCGTGCCAACCTATTTTGCGTGTTCAGCATGTAGAGGTTAATCGCGGTCCATTGGACAGGTGGGCGGGTCTTGCCTCACTTCAGGTGTTTTCGGCTGGTGGTGAAATGCACACGTTTGAGATACCTGGGTTAAGCATTGAAAGGGCAGAGCAGTTGCGTGAGTTCATTCTTGCTCATAAAGATATAGGTGCACGCTAATGACGGCATCAGAAACGCCCTCACACCAAGCGCCTACACTTAATCAGTCAAAAGAGCTGAAAGAAGATACTGCGCTCAAGTCCCATGGGCAAGATGCTAATATGGAAGAACCGAAACTTAAAGTAGAAACGGGTGATGAGTGGCAGCGCCTCTCTCTAATTTCTATTTTGTACTTTACTATTCGCAATTTTACCAACTCGGCTCAAGTGCTTATTTATACCATTCCCGCCTTAGCCATATCGTTCAATATTTGGGATAACCTGCTGTCGCCTGAAGTACTAATCGGTGCTGGAATCCTTTTTCTATCTACCAGTGTTAGCGGCGTAATAAGCTTTTTAATGTACAAGTTTCGCGTGCACAACCAGCACGTTGAGATTCATCATGGCGTGTTCCAACGCCGCTATACCAACTTGCCTTTGTGGCGTATTCAAAACGTTAAGATAGAACGCCCTTTTTATTACCGACCTTTTGGGTACGCGTTAGTGGTGCTTGATACCGCAGGAAGTGGGAAAGAAGAAGCTAAAATTGTAGCGGTTCCTGAAGATTATGCTGAAGCGCTCAAAAAGCAGGTGTTGTATGAAAAAGCGCTGCACGATGAGGGTGACCTGGATTGTTTGCCAAATGAAGATATATCCGACGAGCAGAGTTCGTCTTTTCCCACGCCACGAACGCGCACTAAAGCGATAGATTCTTCCCATTCAAATGAAGAAGTATTAAATCGACGGTCCGTGAAAGACATCATTATTCACGGTATCACCAACAATCGCGTGTGGATCATACTGGGTGCTGCGGCACCTTTCTATGACGATGTGTTCGGTCTGGTTTCAGAGTGGTTAGCCGATAAAGGCTTGCAGCTTAATCAGCTGGTTGGTGAACAAACGGTTGCGTGGTGGCAATTTGGATTGTATGCCTTTGTCATTCTCATGATGCTTATGGCGTTAGTGGCACTGCTGAGTGTTGGTGGCGCGCTTTTCACTTTTTACGGCTACACACTTTCACGAACAGGTGATCGCTATATCCGTCGCAGCGGCTTGCTTAATAAACTGGAAGTCAGCATGCGAGCTTCACGCATCCAAATGATTACGGCGAAGCAAGACTGGCTGGATAAAATACTAAAGCGGGTGAATTTGTATTTTGAGCAGAACTCAACGGCTGGGCAGCAAATGCAAGAACTGATGTCGCCAAATAAGCTTATTGTGCCATCGGTAACCGAAGATGAAGCCTTCGCGCTTAGTCAAGAAGTGATGCCAGGATGTGACCTGCGAGGTCAAGATTATCAAACCATTAGTAAGCGATTTATTACTTTTTGGTTGCTTGCGGGCTGGACGTTGCCTTTTATTACCTTTTTCACTATTGGCGCTGTGTCATCCCATCTAGATATTATGATAGGTTCACTCGTTGTCTTTAGTGCGGTATCGCTGTTACTCACGCTTAGGTGGTGGCGATGGGGTATAGCCTACGACAGTAAGTACGTTTATGTAAGGCGAGGTAGAATAGGCATCGACTATCAATGCTTTGAGCCCTATAAAGCGCAGCAAGTTATCGTTAAGCAAAGCGTGTTTATGAAGCGAAGAAAACAGGCCACCGTTAAGTTTGTACTGGCTTCGGGGGCGGTGACTGTGCCGTTTCTACCAGAAGACTACGTTAATAAACTAGCTGATAGTGTGCTATTCGAGGTGGAGTCAACCAGAAGGTCTTGGATGTAACGTACACTATTTCTTTGAACGCTGCTTTTTTATACGTTTTTTATGCAAATAGACCGAGTTTATGTAATGGTAGGTATTTAGTTGCTTAACCTTGCGTCTATATGGATATTCTTGATTACAGTGTCATCGCGATTTACCTCATCACTTTACTCGTCATCGGCTTTAGCTTGCGTGGACAGCAGTCAAAGAAAGATTATTTTCTCGCTGGAAGAAGCTTAAGTTGGAAACCGCTGTTACTTTCAGTGATGGCAACGCAACTCTCGGCGGTCAGTTTCATTTCCGCTCCTGCATTTGTCGGCTTCCGTGAGGGTGGAGGGCTGATTTGGCTCTCTTATGAACTAGCAGTTCCGTTAGCCATGCTTTTACTCATTAGCACCGTGTTTCCTACATTATACCGAAGCGGTGTGGTGAGTATTTATGACTATCTTGAGCGACGTTTCTCTACCTCTACCCGTATTTGTATCAGTGTTGTATTTCAATTTAGCAGGGCCTTCGCTACCGGCATAATGGTTTACGCGCTATCCATTATATTGCAAGGAACCATGCAAGTTTCATCCACGCAGGCAATATTACTCATTGGTGTGATTACCGTTTTGTACTCCTTACAAGGAGGCATGAAAGCAGTTGTATATGGTGACGCGGTACAAATGGTTGTCATCGTTTTGGGCACAGCTATCTGCATTGCTTTTGGTCTTAACGCATTAGGCGGTTGGGAGCACTTTTTACAGTTACTTCCAAGCGAGCGGGTCTCTACCCTTAATTTTTCATCTCTGGGTTTTGATGGTGACGGCTTCGGCTTTTTTCCTATGGTGCTTGGTGGCGTGATCCTCTACGCCTCATACTACGGTTGTGATCAATCAGAAGCACAGAGGGCATTGTCAGCGAAATCGGAAAGCGATCTTAAAAAGATGATGTTAGCCAATGGCATTTTCAGGTTCCCTATAACACTTCTATATTGTTTAGCAGGCTTGGTGGTCGGCACACTAGCGTTTAACGACGCCAACTTGCTATCGCAAATTCCTAAAGATAATCCGGATTGGCTTATGCCGGTCTTTATTCTTAATTATTTACCTCATGGGCTTATCGGCTTGCTTGTGGTCGCTATTCTTGCTGCAGCCATGTCATCACTGAGCTCAGCAATAAACTCTCTTGCCGCTGTTTCGCTTGAAGATTATTTCAAACTCACTCGGAAACGCGCAAAACCTGAAGGCTACCTGAGTCATGCTAAGTTTGCGGGCTTGCTTTGGGGAGGGATTATTTTGCTGCTTTCGCTCAATGCTGGCGATATAGCGCCTACCGTAATAGAAGCGGTGAACAAAGTGGGCTCTGTTTTTTTTGGTCCTGTCTTGGCTGTGTTTCTACTTGGCATGCTAACGAAGAAGATAAATGCCACACAGGTCAATACCGGCCTGATGTGTGGCGTGCTGACTAATTTGTCGTTCGCATTTTTTGTCGAGGACGTGTTTTGGTTTTGGTGGAATGTAACGGGGTTCGCGAGCACAGTGATACCCGCTATTATCTTGTCTGTTTTGTCAGCTAATGATGAAAACGATACAGCGACGATCACCACCTCTGTTCAACGACGCTTACTGATTGATAAGCCGATTGCCACCCTATTGCTTGGCTATTTTTGCTTATTGGTCGTTGTTTGCTACTTAATGCCGCGTTGGCTGCAGTAGACTCAGTGATTTACGCCTCTACTGTTTTGGCGACTGAGTCTCTCAGAATGATCTGATCTTTGCCTGCGTGCTTAGCTTCGTATAAGCGCGCATCAGCCACTTCTAACTGCGACTCCAAGCACTTGTGTTCCTCGGTACATACGCCGATACTGCACGTGATATTGAACTTGTGATTGGTAAAAATAGTAGAGCGCACTGCATCCATAAACGCTGAAAGCGCAGATAGATACACTTTAGGTGGCCTTACCGATACCACTGTAAATTCTTCACCCCCATAGCGCACAATAAGATCGTCGGGGAAGTAATCTTTTAACAATGCTGCAAATTCCTGCAATAACATGTCACCCGTTTTATGGCCGTAGGTATCGTTTACACTTTTGAAGTTGTCAGCATCGATCATAGACACAATGACATCCTTTCTCGACGCTTTATTGGCAAACAACTCTTCTGCTTTTTCGTAGAGAAAACGGCGATTGTATACCTTGGTTAGCGGGTCTAAGTTTGCTGAATTTCTAATGGTTTGAATCATTTCTTGTGATTCAAGGTTTTGCATAATTCTGCAGTAGAATTCTTCGTGATAAAACGGTTTGGACAGGAAGTCATTGGCGCCGCTTTTAATGAATTTCGAGGTCAACACGCTGTCGCCGTTTGCCGATAAACCGATAAATACCAAGTCTTGCATGCGTTTTTCGTGGCGTATTGCTTTAACCAGTTCATAGCCGTCCATATTGGGCATACGGTGATCGGCAATAACCATCTTAATATCGCGGTGATTATCAAGCTCTTCCAACGCTTCTAAGCCATCGTTCGCTTCATGCACCTGAAATTGGAATTTGCGAAGTAATGAGCAAATGTGATTTCGGCTCGTTCTAGAATCTTCCACTACCAACACTTTGGTAGTGAGGTTCTTTCTTAAGCGGTCTACAAGTTTAGACACTTGAAGGTATGAATAGCGAGACTCTTTTGTAATGTAATCCAGTACGCCCTGATCAAGTAACTGAGCACGGGTAAATTCGTCGAAATTCCCAGTAAGTACGATGGTTGGAACGTTGTAAGAGAGTGCAAGCTCAACGCTCTCGCCGTTGGGAGCGTCGGGAAGGTTTAAGTCGACTATGGCTGCCAAGTATTCGGTGTCACTCTCGAGAGCACTTTTCGCTTCCGCAAGATCTTCGCACAGATCACACGTAAAGTGAGGATTATCCTCAATAAGTTTGTTTACAATCTTTCGGACAGTGAGACTGTCTTCTACTACAAGAACTTTATACATGTGATCTACTCTCGGCACTTAGGCTTCGATAATAACCAATTATAGACAAAAAAGCCCTCAAAGAGAGGGCGTTTTATACTTATGTCTAAATAATTTTATTCTTATATAACATTGCGTTGTACTAACTTTGTTCAGCGGGAACACGCACGGAGCCTTCCATCAAAATACGTGCGCTTCTGCTCATTACAGCTTGCTTAATTTGCCATTTGTTATCTTCAAACGTCGCTTTAGCACCTACTCTTAGCGTTCCTGATGGATGCCCAAAAGTAACTGAGTCTCTTTCGTCGCCGCCAGCTGCGATATTTACAAGAGTGCCGGGTATCGCCGCAGCCGCTGCGATCGCGACTGCTGCCGTGCCCATCATAGCATGATGAAGTTTCCCCATAGACAGTGCGCGAACCAATACATCAATGTCTGAACCCAAAATATCTTTGCCACTGGAAGCTTGGTAACCTCTTGGAGGTGCAACGAACGCGACTTTTGGTGTGTGCTGCCTGTTTGCAGCTTCACCCACATCATTGATGAGCCCCATCTGAACCGCGCCGTGTGCACGAATTGCTTCGAACTTGGACAGCGCCTCGGAGTCGCTGTTTATATCATCCTGCAGTTCAGTGCCTGTGTAGCCAATATCTTCTGCGTTGATGAAAATAGTCGGAATACCCGCGTTTATCATGGTCGCCTGAAGTGAGCCTACGCCTGGGACTTCAAGTATGTCGACTAATCGTCCTGTCGGGAAGATTGCCCCTTCACCGTCAGCTGGGTCAACAAAGGCTACTTCTACTTCTGCGGCAGGGAAGGTGACACCGTCTAGTTCAAAATCGCCAGTTTCCTGTACTTCCCCGTTAGTCATTGGCACCTTAGCGATAATGGCTTTGTTGATATTGGCTTGCCAAATGTTGACGGTGGCAATGCCGTTTTCTGGTAATTTACTTCTATCCACTAGCCCATTGGTTATCGCAAATGCGCCTACGGCTGCCGTTAGGTTTCCGCAGTTTCCACTCCAGTCTACGAATGGCTTGTCTATGGCTACTTGACCAAATAGATAGTCGACATCGTAACCTTCACGTTCACTTTTGCTTAAGATAACGGTTTTGCTGGTACTTGATGTAGCACCGCCCATACCGTCGGTTTGTTTACCGTACGGATCGGGGCTGCCAATTACGCGCAGAAGCAGGGCATCGCGCGCCGGACCTGGCTTTTGCGCGGCTTCTGGCAAATCGGTTAAATTGAAAAACACACCCTTACTGGTACCGCCACGCATGTAGGTAGCCGGTACTCGAAGTTGTGGCGCATACTTTGTCATGTTTTTTCCCCTCAGCTAGCTTCAGCTTCTAAGAAGTCCTTGGCGAAGCGCTGTAATACACCGCCTGCGCTGTAAATAGAGACTTCTTCTGCGGTATCTAGGCGACAGGTTACTGGTACTTCTAGCTGCTCACCGTTTTGGCGGTTTACTACTAGCGTAAGCGTTGCACCTGGTGACGGTTCGCCGCTTACGTCGTACGTTTCTGTGCCATCTAGCTCAAGGGTTTTACGTGTAGTGCCTGGTTTAAACTCAAGCGGTAATACGCCCATACCAATTAGATTAGTGCGGTGAATACGTTCGAAACCTTCAGCTACAATCACTTCAACACCCGCAAGACGTACGCCTTTAGCTGCCCAGTCTCGTGACGAGCCCTGACCGTAGTCAGCGCCAGCTACAATAATCAGCGGCTGTCTGCGGTTCATGTAGGTTTCGATAGCTTCCCACATGCGCATAACTTGTCCTTCTGGCTCAACGCGCGCCAGTGAACCTTGCTTCACTTCACCGTTTTCCAGCACCATCTCGTTGAACACTTTCGGGTTCGCAAGGGTAGCGCGCTGTGCGGTTAAGTGGTCACCACGGTGTGTGGCATACGAGTTAAAGTCTTCTTCCGGTAAGCCCATTTTGTGGAGGTATTCACCTGCCGCGCTGCTGGCTAAAATTGCGTTTGAAGGCGACAAGTGATCGGTGGTGATGTTATCTCCCAAAATAGCCAGTGGACGCATACCTTTCATGGTGCGCTCAGCATCCATTGCGCCTTCCCAATAGGGCGGGCGACGAATGTAGGTGCTCATTTCACGCCAGTCATAAAGCGGGTTAATGTCTTTTCCGTAGTCAACGCTAAGGTCGAACATTGGCTCGTACACTTTTCTGAAGTGCTCTGGCTTCACCGATTTCGCTACAATAGCGTCAATTTCTTCGTCGCTTGGCCAAATGTCTTTAAGCGTTACTGGGTTGCCTTCTTTGTCGGTGCCCAATACGTCCTTTTCAATATCAAAGCGCACGGTACCGGCGATGGCGTAAGCTACAACCAGTGGTGGCGATGCTAAGAATGCTTGCTTTGCGTAAGGGTGAATACGGCCGTCGAAGTTACGGTTACCCGACAATACTGCTGTTGAGTAAAGATCGCGGTCGATGATCTCTTGCTGAATTTTGGGGTCTAGCGCGCCGCTCATACCGTTACAGGTAGTACACGCAAAGGCAACCACGCCAAAGCCTAAATCTTCCAGCTCGCTCATCAGGTTAGCTTCTTCAAGATACAGCTTAACGGCCTTAGAGCCTGGTGCTAGTGAGCTCTTAACCCACGGCTTACGGGTTAAACCGCGCGCGTTGGCATTTCGAGCAAGTAAACCAGCAGCAATTACATTGCGTGGGTTAGATGTATTAGTACAGCTTGTGATTGCCGCGATAATAACCGCGCCATCAGGCATTTTGCCTTCCTCTTCGATCCACTTCGCTGCTATACCGCGACTTTCTAAATCGCTGGTAGGTAAACGTGCGTGTGGGTTAGAAGGGCCAGCCATGTTACGGCCAACAGCAGAAAGGTCGAACGTAAGCACCCGCTCATACTCGGCAGTTTCTAAATCATCAGCCCATAAACCTGTGTGCTTAGCATATTGCTCAACTAGTGCAATTTGCTTTTCCTCACGTCCTGTTAGGCGCAAGTAATCAATAGTTTGCTGGTCAATGTAGAACATGGCTGCAGTGGCACCGTATTCCGGTGTCATGTTCGAAATGGTAGCGCGGTCGCCAAGCGTTAGATGCGATGCACCTTCGCCATAAAATTCCAAATACGCAGAGACTACACGCTCTTTACGCAAGAATTCAGTTAATGCTAGTACGATGTCGGTTGCGGTAATGCCAGGCTGTGGTTTACCCGTTAGCTCAACACCTACAATGTCAGGCAAACGCATGTAAGACGCCCGGCCTAGCATAACGCTTTCCGCTTCAAGGCCGCCAACGCCTACGGCAATTACACCAAGTGCATCAACATGCGGCGTATGGCTGTCTGTACCCACTAGCGTATCAGGGAAGGCAACGCCGTCGCGAGCTTGAATAACCGGCGACATACGCTCCAAGTTGATTTGGTGCATAATGCCGTTACCCGGGGGGATAACATCCACGTTCTTAAATGCCGTTTTTGTCCAGTTGATAAAGTGGAAACGGTCGTCGTTACGTCTGTCTTCAATTGCACGGTTTTTTTCAAACGCGTCTTTCTCAAAACCAGCATGCTCTACAGCTAATGAGTGATCCACAATCAACTGTGTTGGAACTACGGGGTTAACCTTCGCCGGATCGCCGCCCTTTGCGGCAATAGCATCGCGAAGCCCCGCTAAGTCTACCAGTGCCGTTTGACCTAAAATGTCATGACACACTACGCGAGCAGGAAACCACGGAAAGTCCAAGTCGCGCTTGCGATAAATCAGCTGTTTAAGTGAGTCGGTAAGCATTTCAGGGGCGCATTTACGCACCAAGTTCTCAGCCAGTACACGTGAGGTGTAAGGCAGCTTGGCGTAGGCGCCAGGCTCAATAGCATCTACCGCTTCACGGGTATCGAAAAAATCGATACCCGCGTTAGGAAGCGGTTTACGGTAATCAATATTCATAAAACCCCAACCTTAATCTTAAGCGCGTTCGCTAATAGCTGGCACTGGGCGTAGTTCTTCGCCGGTATATTCTGCTGACGGACGAATAATACGGTTGTCAGCGCGCTGTTCCATAACGTGTGCCGCCCAACCAGTTAGACGAGACATTACGAAGATTGGCGTAAATAGCGGTGTAGGAATACCCATGAAGTTATACGCAGAGGCGTGAAAGAAATCGGCGTTACAGAAAAGCTTCTTCTCGCGCCACATCACTTCTTCACAGCGAACAGACACAGGGTAAAGTACGTCGTCGCCCACATCGGCAGCGAGTTTTTCAGACCATTGCTTAATGATCTCATTACGCGGGTCTGACTCAGAGTAAATCGCGTGACCAAAGCCCATGATCTTCTCTTTACGCTCAAGCATGCCCATCATTTTTTCTTCTGCGTCATCAGCAGAGGTAAAGCCCTCGATCATTTCCATGGCGGCTTCGTTAGCACCACCGTGAAGTGGACCACGCAGTGAGCCGATAGCACCCGTTACACAAGAATGCATATCAGATAAGGTTGAAGCGCAAACACGTGCAGTGAAGGTAGACGCGTTAAATTCATGCTCTGCATAAAGAATTAACGATACATGCATAACTTGCTCGTGAAGTTCACGTGGCTTTTCGCCGTGAAGCATGTGAAGGAAGTGACCTCCAATTGAGTCGTCATCGGTTTCAACGTCTACGCGCACGCCGTCGTGCGAGAAGCGGTACCAGTAACAAATGATACTTGGGAAGCATGCTAACATACGATCCGTAACATCTTGTTGCTGGTCGAAGCTGGTTTCCATTTCAAGGTTACCTAGCATTGAACAGCCCGTGCGAAGTACGTCCATTGGGTGGGCATTTTTCGGGATGCGCTCTAGCACTTCTTTAAGTGCTGTTGGAAGGCCGCGCATGCCGCGAAGTTTTGTTTTATATGCGTCAAGTTCAGACTGATTAGGTAGCTTGCCCTTAAGAATAAGGTACGCCACTTCTTCAAATTGACAGTTTTGCGCTAAGTCTTTTACGTCGTAGCCACGATACGTTAAACCAGAACCTGATTTACCTACGGTTGATAATGCTGTTTTGCCTGCAACTTGGCCGCGTAAACCCGCGCCACTTAACTGTTTAGCCATCTTGTTGTCTCCGGTCTTGTATAATTTGTAAGGTACTTTTTTAAAAATTTAGAAATAAAAACTATATTTGAACTCATCAGGCGAGTGGGGTGCGAGGCACCGAGAGAGTGGGGGCGGTGCACGGGGCGTTACCCCTTTGAGGCATGGATGCCGAAACGGAGCCCCCATGGATGGGTTCACGGCGTGGTAACGCCCTGTGTACCGTTTCAGCTTCAATGGTGCCTCGCACCTCACTCGCTTCCTGCTATTTCGTATTCGTGTTAGTTCTTACCTTCTGCGAATAGAGCATCTAGTTTTTGCTCGTACTCGTGGTAGCCAAGATAATCGTACAGTTCCATGCGTGTCTGCATGCTGTCGACAACGGCTTTTTGATCGCCGTTTTCAAGTATAGATTTGTAAACCATTTCTGCTGCTTTATTCATCGCACGGAATGCACTTAGTGGGTAAAGCACCATGTCGGCACCCCATTCACCAAGCTCTTCTTTATTCCATAGTTCGGTTTTGCCGAACTCAGTGATATTGGCAAGGATCGGAACGTCTAGCGCTTCAGCAAATGCACGGTAATGTTCTTCGGTTTGCACTGCTTCGGCAAAAATACCGTCAGCACCTGCTGCAACATAGGCTTTTGCACGTTCAATGGCTTTGTCTAAACCTTCTTGTGCGAATGCGTCGGTGCGCGCCATAATGAAAAAGTCTGGGTCAGTTCTGGCGTCAACTGCAGCTTTTATACGGTCTACCATTTCTTCTGTGCTAACAATTTCTTTGTTAGGACGGTGACCACAGCGCTTTTGCGCAACCTGGTCTTCCATATGAACTGCCGCCGCGCCTGCTTTTTCCATGTCGCGAATAGTTTTGGCAATGTTAAATGCTCCGCCCCAACCGGTGTCGATGTCTACCATTAGCGGAAGATCGCACGCGCTGGTAATGCGCTGAACGTCTGCAATCACATCATTAAGTGACGTCATGCCTAAGTCCGGTAGGCCGTAAGACGCATTCGCTACGCCTCCACCTGAAAGATAAATCGCTTGGTGCCCAATAGCCTTTGCCATCATGGCAGTATAGGCGTTAATGGTGCCGACAATTTGTAGCGGTTTGTTGTTCTCTAATGCGGTTCTGAATTTCTTTCCTGCACTCATGATAATCACTCGCTTATTTGAAAGTAGGGTAGAGGTGAATTAGGTATGAAGAAGACTGAGTGGTGTTAACCATGATTAAGCTTCTTCTCAATATTATTTTTTGAATAAAGAATATGGCGACGCATTAGCATTTCAGCCAGTTCCTCGTCGCGATTGGCAATAGCGTTAACGATGTGTCTGTGTTCATCAAAGGCGGTACTTACGCGAGGGCCAGCCATACCGAGCTGTACGCGATACATACGAACAAGATGGTAAAGCCCGTCTACAAGTACGCTGATGAGATGATCGTTTTTACTGCCGGTTACAATTCTGTAGTGAAAGTCTACATCGCCGGCTTCTTGATAATAGCTTTGACCGTCTTTTACTTTATCGAAGTGGCTATCAAGCAACGCCTGCATGTCGGCAATTTCTTCATCGCTCATGTAGCGTGCAGCCAAGCGGGCGGCCATACCCTCTAATGCTTCGCGCACTTGGTATAGCTGAATAAGGCCTTCGGGGGACAGTGCAACCACACGGGCACCCACGTTAGCTTTACGTTCCACCAAGTGACAGGTAGCGAGACGATTGATGGCTTCACGAATAACGGCGCGACTGACTTCATACTTTGTCGACAATTCCATTTCACTCAGCTTACTGCCTGCTGGAATGATACCCTCAACAATATCCTTTCTTAATTGAAAGAAAGTGCGGTCGGCATTGGTGATGGCTTGTTCGCTTTTTACTAACACTGTATAGAATCTTAAAATGGCTAATGTCGACAATATATGCCCATTTTGGCGTTTTTTCAACCTTAAAAGGTTTGGATTGTCGACAACGAGAGTAAGATATTAGTCTGATAGTCTTGTTTAGAGGCCTGTGTTGACAGTTGTGCAATGGTTTAATGCGATACGCAAACAGAGCCATGTGTCAGCTTACGTCTATTAGGCGAACCTTGCGCAACCATATTGATAGCTACTGCCCGGACGGAGGAGGGAAATTGGTAACGAAAGTTACATACAGAGGTTCTGAGCTAAAGAATGATTCAAGCCAATGGTGATTTGTTTAAAGTTTGTCCATTTGGTCTAGGTCTTCTTTACTTTATTCGCTTAGGTGTTGTGAAGAGATAGAGTAAATTATCTTTATGATATCTAATTGTTTTTATGGAATTTATATATACTTTTTGTTTGATGCTTAACCTAACCAATTAGTCTAATTTTGAAGTCTTATTTTAGTAAAAGTGTAATATTTTACTTTGCAAGATCGTAATCTAACGGTAACATATCGTTCCAGTCTTCAAGCCTAAATTCTTCGTACTGAATTTTAGAGGGCTGGAAAAGTAAGTTCTACTTTTAAAGCAGAGTTTCATTGAAAGTAAGTTTGTAATGTTTTATTGCGACTTACTTTTTTATTGCCTGTAATCCAGTATAAGCACAAGGTTATGTGCGCCTCTTAAATTAGTGAGTTTAGTCTTTCAAAGTTCCAAAGAAGAACTTGAAGCGGCCTAAAAATATTATTACACCTAACACTCACGCAAAGGGGTTATACCATGAAAACCAATACTGACGTGTCTAAGGCACTCGCCAGTAAGCTTTCACCTGTCGCACTAGCAGTAGCGATGACCGTTCCAGCAATTTCAAATATTGCCGTTGCCCAAGAAGCAGAAGCAACTGAAGAGCAACAATTTGAAGCCATTACCGTTACCGCAACAAAACGCCCTCAAGTTATCTATGAAGTTCCAATTGCTATTAGCGCCTTCGATGGCGACAAGTTAGCTGACCAAGGTATTACTGACCTGACTGACGTTGGTAAATTCGTTCCAAACCTAAATGTTACTGGTTTCTCTGCCGGCCACACATCGTCTGTAAACCCATTTATTCGTGGTATTGGTCTTCAAGATCACCTAATCACAACCGATCCGGGTGTGAGTGTTTATGTAGACGGTGTTTATCTGGGCCGTCAGGTTGGTCAAAACTGGAGCCTAAATAATATTGAGCGTATTGAGGTACTTCGTGGCCCTCAAGGTACGCTATATGGTCGTAACTCGATTGGTGGTGCAATTAACATCATCACAAAAGAGCCAGACCAAGGTGATGCAACCAAAATCAACACTGAATTTGGTACACGTGGTCGCGTTAAAGCTGATCTTTTTGTTAACCACGGTCTTTCAGAAACCGTAGCGTTTAACATGAACCTGTCATTTAACAAGCGCGATGGTCTTGGTGAGTTCATCAACGTACCTAACGCCGAGTACGATGTTGGTGAGACTGAAGATGTTTCTGGCCGCGTTTCTCTTAAGTGGGAGCCATCAAATGACTTCCGCATGGTATTAACTGCAGATGCTAACAATGGCGACGGCGGTCTGCGTCCTTACACTGTGCTAATTGATGAAGTGGGTTCAGATCGCTATTTCGGTGGTCAGAATGGTGTTGGTGTACCGTTACGTAACACAGATGTGACACCTGAAGGCGCTGATATCTACGACAATGCAACAGGTACTGAAGCAGTAACTGGCGTGTCGAACGAAGCGCGTGGTCTTTCACTCACTACTGAGTGGGACATTAACGAAGACTACACTGCAAAGGTTGTTGCAAGCCAGCGTACATCTAAGTACAAAGCAGGTCTTGATGATGACGGTACAATTTACTCGTTAGATCAGTTCCCTGAGCGTGGCGAAGCCGATCAAACATCAATCGAACTTCAGCTTAACGGCTATATCAACGAATACACTGACTTTGTTGCTGGTGTTTACTACTTCAACGAAGAAGGTAGCAACCGTCAAGGTGACGACTCTAGTTTTGACGGTGGGGCTAACCTGCTAGAACTCGATCAAGAAACCACTTCAAAAGCGGTTTACGTTAACGTTCGCCGTGACTTAACTGATGAGCTTAGCCTTTCTGGTGGCCTTCGTTACACGAAAGATGAAAAAGAAGCATCAGCGAACGTATTTTCAGCACTTGGTACTATCTATGATTCAAATGATTGGGACGAAGTGACGTGGGAACTCGCCACTAACTACACATTTGAAAATGGCATGACAGGCTATGCGACAATTCAGTCTGGCTACCAGTCGGGTCAATTCCCAGCACGTCCTTACTGCCTAATTGGTGAGTTCTTCGGTGCAGGTGGCTTTGATGATATCGAAGGCGCTCAAGCGGCGGTTCGCGCAAATAACTGTTTTACGGCGTCTGACAATATTACTGCTACTAACTATGAAGTAGGTATTAAAGGTCGTGTGAATGATTACTTCGACATTAGCGTTGCAGTATTTAACACTGAGTTTGAAGATCTTCCTTACCAAGTAAGTCGCGTGAGCGAAGGTGGTTTCGACACCGCAAACCTTGTGGTAGAGCAAACATCTCGTGGTGTTGAAGCTGATGCTACGTTTACCTATGGCAACTTCAGCATGATGACCAGCGTTGGTTATATGGATGTTGATGTTGAAGAGCAAGATGGATTCAATCCTGTAGCGCCACTTACTCCAGACCTAACCCTTGCAATTGGTCCGCAGTATACCTTTGAGCTTGATGGTGGTGATTCAATTCGCGTACGTGCAGATTACTCATATCGTGCAGAAATGTATGGTGAGCCTACTTCAGCACCTGAGCGTATGACTAAACTTGATAGCCGTGAGCTTGTTAACTTCGACATCGCTTATACGCCAGCGAATGATGCGTATACTGTTGCACTTTACGGTCGCAATATTTTTGATGAGCGTTACGACAATGCACGCTTGAATACAGGTGACTACATCCTGCAAATTCTAAGCAACGACGCAAGCGAGTTTGGTGTTAGGTTCTCAACTGAATTCTAATAGCTACAACGAGTTACAATTATAAAGCCAGTCTAAAGACTGGCTTTTTTTTGCTTATTTTTTCTTGTTTTATCTTCATTATTAGCATAGTTTTAAAACTGTTCTAAAAATGCCCAGCAACTATTTATGAAAGTGAAAGCACTTTACGGTATTGGTTTTCTTGTTGTTAATATGCTTTTGTCAGGGTGTACCTACACGGTGTATTTACCCGACGATGAAGATATAAACGCGAAGAAAAACGGCAAGGTTGCAGTTGCTAAACCTGAATTTGGTAACCAATGTCGTTATAGCGGAAACGGTGAGTATGGCGCGTGCCCAACGTCAAATAGTGAAATGGTTGGAACATCGTGTTCTTGTCCAACACCTTCAGGGCAGATTATGGGAACGGTGTCGAAATAGAAGACGTGCTTTTGTAGTAAGTAGGGCCTTTCAATCATACGGAGATGGAGCGTGGGATTGTTTACCAGTTTTAAAAAATCGCGGTTAGAAAAAAAGTTTAAGAAAAACGAATGGGTAATCATTCAACCTATTCCGTTCGCTCAATTTGAACAACTTATCGTAGACCATGTAGACGGAGGTTGGGAAATAGAAGATGACTATGAACGGCTCGCTGAAACGACCGCTAAGTGGCAGTGTGAATTACGCAAAGGTACGAGTATTTTAACCTGCGTATGGACCGCTAAACAGCAAGGTATCGTATACGGTCCCGAACGCGTGCTTACCGGTTTGTCTGAAAAGCTAAATATACCGACGTCTACAGCAATTGCTACGACGTGGTTTTAAGCCTTTATTAGAGCCAACCTTTTTGTTTAGCTATGCGAGCAGCATCTACGCGGTTGGTCGCATCGAGCTTTGAAATAGCCTCTGAGAGGTAGTTTCTTACCGTACCTTCAGATAAAAACAGTGATTGAGCAATGCCTTGGGTTTTAAGCCCTTCTGAAGCAAGTTTTAGTGCGGACATTTCTTTTTGCGACAGTGGATTGTTGTCGTCAAGAGCCATGATGGCGAGCTCAGTCGAAATTACCTTTTCTCCCGCAGAGACTTTGTGAATGGCATCTATCAGGTAGTCGCTGTCAGACTCTTTCAATATAAAACCCTTAACCCCTAAACTTAATGCACGCTTGATGTAGCCTGGTTTAGAAAAGGTAGTCATTAATACCACCTTGGTATTGAGATTTTGCTTTGCAATGTGGGCGGCTAGATCTAGCCCTGAAACCAGCGGCATTTCAATATCGCTCAAAATAATGTGTGGTGCAGGGTTATCATTTAAATAATCAATGGCTTCCTTTCCATTACTGCACTTTTCAACAATGGTTAAGTCGTCTTCTAATGACAGAAGCATGGCAATGGCATCGCGAACCAGCGACTGATCTTCAACAATCAAAATGGTAGTTGGCGCTTTTGAGTTCATAGGGAAGCCTTATGTGACAAAGCTTGCTCGGCAGTAAGCTGAACCCTGACAATAGGGTGGGGAAGGAAAGAAATGTCCACATCCGCATGAATAGACGCCGCGCGTTCTCTAATTCCCATTAATCCGTTTCCTTCTTTAATTGATGCGGTGTTCTCAACTACGCCATGATCTTTATAGGTCATTTTCACGGTTTGCTCATTAACTTCAAGACCAAGGGATACCGCGTTACCGTTTGAATAGCGCAAGGTATTGGTTGTCAGCTCTTTGATAATAAGCGCAAGCTGGCTTTCTTGTTTAGCGCTTAAACGTGCTTCAGCGCCGCCTTCAATATCGGTTGTAACATTAAAGCCGTTTTCTTCTAACAGTGATTTGTCTTTTGCTATTTCATCGCTAAGAGAAAGCTGCTTGATATCTGACACTGCTTGACGAATATCACTCAGTAGCGCTTGAGAAAGCTGTGCCAGCGCTTTTACCTCGCGATGCGCGTCTTCAATCTTATCTTTGCTTATAAGTTTATCGGCCAGTTGTGCCTTTAACGAAATAGAGCTGAGTGCGTGACCCGCAACATCATGTAAGTCTCTGCCTATTCGCTCACGTTCAGCGATCGCAGACAATACTCGTAGTGCTTCGGCCTGCTGGCTCTCTTTCAGACTATGAAGCGTTTCTTTGCGCTCCATAACACCAAACCCGAATAGCACTAAGCTGTTGAGCAACGAAGCACTTAAAAGAAAATGTGCGTTATTAAATACGGTAATGTGCAGTGACACGAGTACCAGCATCATCATGCCTATGCTCATTATGCCTGTCTTGAGCGAATTGTAATAACCTACGATAAAAGCAATAAAGCCGATAATGGTTGCGCCACCAGGGTTTTGAAAGCTGCATGCTACCGAAAGTAGAAACATGAGTAGCAAATAAGTGGGCAGTGTTTTAACAGGCTGGTTTATGGCTTTAATGTAAAGAATGACAAAGCTAAGGTATCCCAGGGTTTGAAGTACCCATGTTTCGATGGGAAGAGGACGGGAAATAATGAGTGGAACAAAAAAGAACAGTGAAAAAAACAAGCTTCCGTGAGACCAGCGCTTTTTCCGTCCACTTGCCAAAAGGGGCATGTCAGGCGCGGTGCTCTCGTTTTTGACGGCAGGCACCGCGCTGTAACTATCTTGTATGCTTTTATTGCTGAGCATTGTGAGTACTTCGTCCCTACTGAAATACAACGGCAGACTTGCTAGTAATTAGCAGCGTACCAGAGATAATCAACATAATACCCAGCACGGCATAAATGTCGAAAGTTTGTTTCCAAAATACCACCGAAGCAGCAGTGATAAGTGCGATTCCCATACCCGACCAAATGGCGTAGGCGACCCCAATTCCCATATTCTTTAAGACCATGGCAAACAGCATCCCAGATATCGCGTAGAAAAAGATAGCGCCGTACCCAAAAGCCCATTTCTCCCATCCGTTCGACATTTTAAGCAGCATGGTAGCGGTAACTTCGGTGATAACTGCAACTGCTAAAAGTAAATAAGTCATAGTGCATTCCTTCTTAATTAAAGTGAAATTAGTTAGATTTGATTGATTGAAAACGGCGTTCAAGGGTGATTAATGACACAATGTAGACAGCGACAATCACAGCCGATATTGCCTCTACCCTTGCATCGGGAAACAAGTACCAGGCGGCGACGATGCCGAAGGTTCTGGTTAGCGTGTGAAAGTAGCCTATCCAGTGTTCGATAGCCCATGATAAAGGCATCCACATCAGGCCTGCGAGAATGCCAATACTCAAAGGGACGGTGGTGTGGTCGATGGCTGCAACGGGAAGCGCAATGGCAAATACCATTAGGCTCATGATCATGCCAACGAAGAAAAGACGATCAAAACTGTTCTTTGCCGGCTTTTTGGCAAAAAATCGCTCACCGGTGAGGTAGGAGAGACCTGCACCGAGGTAGAAGATGGCACCTGTGCCGATATACAGCAACCAGGTAATGGTTAATTCAGATACAAAGGGAGCGCTGATACCAAGTAGAGCCCAAACAACAGTGCCTGCCAGCGGCATGGCAATGAATCGGTTCTTTTTAAAATCTTCCCGCTGCTGTTCCAATGGGATGGAAGCATTTTGCACGGGAGTTATTGATGAAGCGTGAGATACTTGTTCCATGAGCTTTACCTGATGTTGTAATGTCTATAGGTAAAGTATGCCGAGGTACCTCAGATTGCGTTAGTCACAAACGTCACCAATCGCGTATGACAATTGTCATCAGTTCACTTAATGAAGCCTATGAACTAAGTCTGTCGTGCTTTTTTCGCTTTTCGTTTGTTTAACACTGAATCGCCATCTTCCTTCGACAGCATTAAGCTATCGTAAATGCTGACAAGTGCTACTGCGGCCATAAACATCATAGATAGCGTAAACGTTTGTAGGTTTGGCATATTGGCACTTTGTCCAAGAATGAATGCTGCAGCAGCGATAGCAAGCGCAGAAAGGGTAATGCCAAGACCGCGGTTCATTTGCATTAAAATGGCGCCTAGCGTGTTTGCGTCTCGCATTTTATTGGGGGGGACGTCGGCAAAAGCAATGGTGTTTATTAGCGTTAAGTGCATTGAGCGAGTAATACCGTTAACAAATAAAATAACGGCAATAGTAAATGACGATGTGGAGTGATTTATCATCGCGAGCGCCACAAAACCAAGGGCTATGAGCACGCCGTTTATTACAAGCACGCGTTTGAAGCCGAAGGTATTCATGATCCACGTTGTCGCTGGCTTTATCGCTAAGTTTCCAGCAAACAGCCACAGCAACAGTGAGCCGGCTTCTACAGGTGAGTAACCTAATCCAAGCTGGAGCATGAGTGGCACAAGAAACGGTGCACTGCCAAGTGCGACACGCATAACAGAGCCTCCAAACACAGTAAGCCGGAAGGTTTTGTGTTGCATCGCATCGAAAGAAAATAGTGGATTCTTGGCCGTTTTTACGTGTTTGACTGCCAATACCATGAGTACTAAGCCAATAGCGATGATGCCAAGTGGTCGAATAAGCTTGTCGCTGGTACTTGCTAAAAACTCGATCCCCGCCATAAATAGCGCAAAGCCGATACCGGTGAGCAAAAAGCCTTTAATATCGAATTTACCTACATTGCCTTTAATGTTTTTAAGGAGATACAGTGACGCGATGATAGCGATTATGCCCAGTGGAATATTCATATAAAAAATCCACTGCCAGCTGAAATGAGTGGCGATGTAACCGCCTAGCACAGGACCTAGTAGCGGTGCGCTTAACGCAGGCCAGGTTATAATGGCCACGGTTTTTACCAGCTTTTCCTTTGGCAAGTCCCGCAGAACCACTAATCTTCCCACGGGAACCATCATTGCCCCGCCTAAACCTTGAAGAATTCGAGATAAGGTAAATTCGAATAAGCTGGTACTCAGACCACAAAGCACCGAGGCAAAAGTAAATACGGCAATCGCTGCTACAAATATAGTGCGAGCGCCAAATTTATCGGCGGCGTAACCACTTAATGGAATAAAAAGTGTTACGGCTACTAAGTATGCCGATACACCAATAGATAGGTGGGCTGCCGGCACATTGAAGTCGGCAGCAATGACAGGTAACGCCGTGGTGATAACCGTGGCGTCTAAAATTTCCATAAAGAGTGCCCCTGCAACCAAAAGGGCAGTGGCGAACTCTCTATTGAACAATTTCAAAGGCTCTAACTACGCGCGCGACACCCGTAATATTACGAGCAATATCTACAGCGGCTGTGGCTTCTAAATTGGTTAACCGACCCATCAGGAATACTTCTGAATCTTGAACCACTACCTTAACTTGTAGAGCAGGCACTCGTTCGTCTGCCACAATTTTAGTACGCACTTTTGACGCTAACCACAGGTCGTTGGCTTGTGTGCCTGCACCTATCGCCTCGCCAATTCTAATTTGGTTGTGAATTTTTTTGATATAGCTTACTTCTTGGGCGCGGCGCACAGCTTCGTCAACTAAGCCTTGGTTTGGCGCTTGCCCGGTTAGCAACGCTACACCGTTATAAACATCCACTTGCAGGTTTGCCTGCTCTTTAAGCGCATCGCTTTTCGACCATTGATACGACACCGCAGCATCGGCATTTTGGTCATCAAGCTGCGTGCCCACAGTACGTCTGTCATTAGCCACTTTTGCAGCCATAGCGCCTGCAGCTCCAACGGCCACTACACACCCTTGCAATGTAAGAATTAGGGCTAATAAAGAACCCAGTAGTCCCAAATTTTTCACTTGTGTCCTCTTTACTACTCGTCGCCGTGATCGGCAGGGAATAAGCTGTCGTCAATGCATTCACATAAATTGTGAATTACCAGTAAATGAACTTCTTGAATACGCGAAGTGCGGTTTGACGGTACGCGAATTTCTACATCATGTTCACTTAAAAAGCCCGCCATTTCACCGCCGTCTTTGCCAGTAAGCGCGACAATGGTCATATCGCGAGATAATGCCGCTTCCATCGCTGCTATGACGTTACGAGAGTTACCACTGGTTGAAATAGCCAACAGTATATCTCCGGGTTGGCCGAGAGCTCGTACTTGCTTCGCAAATATTTCTTCGAAGTTATAGTCATTCGCAATAGACGTCAGGGTTGAGGTGTCTGTGCTTAATGCGATTGCCGGTAAGCTGGGACGGTCGCGCTCGTAGCGATTGAGCATGTTGGAAGCAAAATGTTGCGCATCACCTGCAGACCCGCCATTACCACAGCTCAGTACTTTATTACCTCTAATTAAGGCTTCAACGATCATGTACGCCGCTTTCTCAATATGCTCTGGCAATATTTCCGATGCCGCTATTTTGGTTTGTATGCTCTCGGTAAAATTCGCTTTTATCTGTTCAATCATGTGTCATCTCTTTGTTTTCACCACACGGCAGACCATTTAGTGAAATTTTTTGCGCTGCATTACAGCGCCTTGATTTTTGTAATGGCCAGTATCTGAAAGTCAGAGGTTTAAACTGTGGCCTCAGCGCGAGAGAAAAACGGCCTAACGTTTATCGCTCGCGATAATCAACTCGCATTTACTATTGAAGCGTGCGAAAAAACTCAACCAGGTTTCTAGCTTCATCTTCAACCTTAAAATTTTTCACAACGTGTTCGCGTCCGGCTTTGCCCATTTCTGCAAGTTTGTCCATATCCGAAAGCAGCAAATCCATCTTTTCTGTGACAGCTTGCTGATCTTTGGTAGGTACAATATACCCATCAACGCCTGGCCTAATGATGTCTTCCCATGCGCCCGCCTGAGTAGCTAATACCGCAGCTCCAGCACTCATGGCTTCAGGTACAGTTAATCCAAACCCTTCGTTATAGCTAAGTGCACTTACTAATGACAGTGCACTGAAGATTCTAGGAATTTGCTCAAACGGCAATTCACCGGTGAAAACAATTCGGTCAGTTAACCCGGCTTTAGAAATTTTTTCTTTAAGCTCGTTTACAAATTCTTGGTTACTCGAGGATATGGCACCTACAACTACTGCGTTCACGTCAGGGTATTTGGGCAATACTTTGATGCACGCTTCAACAAATAGATGAACGCCTTTTTGCTCTCTAACTCTGCCCAGAATACCAATGCCGTACTTGCCGCCGTAGCCTAATGCTTGCCAAGCTTCTTGCTTGTTTTCTGCTGGCGTGTAGTTGTCTATTTGCACACCGTGGAGATTTATCTTGGCGGGGGGCTTATTTAGATATTTTGCAGAGCGATTACTCATTGCAATAACCGCATCCATTTTATTGCTTAACCACACCGTAGAAGCCGAACGCTTTCGTTGAGCGGCAGAGCTAAATACAAGCTTTATCTTGGCGCGAAACACGTATTTGAGGATCACACCCTGAATCATCTCGTCAACGCGACGCGCATGAAAAATTCGCCACTTACCATTACTAAGCGGGCGTCGACACATTTTTGCGACCTCCCAAAAAGTAATAGTCATTGATGGGTCTGGAACAAAATGCTTGCCCATTATCCGCAAATTAATCATATGCTTCTGTAGCGATGTTACTTGCAGCATCGTAGACGTTACGCCAGAAAAATTAGAGCTGGAGTTGCCGACTATTAGCTCTATTTCTTGGTTATCAACGCTGCTGGACGAAACCTTGTTGTTGGGATGACTCATTATTTGTGGGAACCTAAGAAACTTTCATCAAACCGATGAAGGGTTGCAAATCATAAGATAAAACAAACGGAATACGTCTGACATAAAGACATTTTCATCAATATCGGCCGCGCTCATCGTTGGCGTACGCTTCCAGTCCTCTTTGGGGAACATCAGTTTAAAAGCTGGATATTGTCAGTCTTTAGCCCACGTTCTTCAACCACTGAAGGTTGTCTCCGTCTATGGCAACAACGTCTATTCGCAGAGAAGTAGACGCTGGATTTAAGCCATTATCTAACAAATAGAAATCAAACGCAGCCTGAATTCGCTGGAGCTTTTTGGCAGTCACAAACTCTAGAGCACTGCCAAACTGATTTCGTCTTCGGTATTTAACTTCAACGCACACTATGGTGCTGCCGTCTTGCATTACAATGTCGAGCTCGCCACGCCGAGTGTGGTAATTTCGACATCGAAGAGTAAGGCCTTGTTCCATCAGATATTTACAGGCCTTGTCTTCTGCTGCACTCCCTTGCAGTGTTGACATAATTTCACTCCGAAAGCATTTGAACTTTTTCGTTACGAATAATTGCCTGAGGCTGTTTGCGTATTACTTCACCTTGTTGATTAAGGGAAAGTGTACCCGTTAACCCTTCGTGTGAAAGATATTTTAGCGTGTTCAGCATGCCTAGCTGAGGCAACAACTGATAGGCATCAAAACCGAACGCAAATAAACGTTTTTGCATAGTATTTTGATTTTGCCAAGCCTGTTCAACCTCCTGCTGAAGAGGTTGCCAACTATGTGAAGGCATTAACCAAGGCATGTCGATAAAGTGCACATTCTGCAGGTCACGCCATTGGTTTTTCCCGCTGTCGTAATCCATTGAACGAGAGGTGGCATACACGGGGACTTGTTTGCCATCGTATGGGTTTAAGCTCGCTTCGATAATGGGGTTAAGCAGTTCTGTGTCTTGAGGTGAGGCAAATGCAACAATGGCATCAATATCACGCCTACTGCGAGGCATGTTGTACACTTCATCATTTGTCATGTACTCAATTTGATTGATACGCTCGTTGCTTTGCGCCACATCTAGCGCCTGTGTAATTCCCTCTCGAAGTGAATTACTGTCGTTAAACGATACCGACGTTATGTTGGCTCGCTGCTTGTTTTCCTGATTGTTGAGTATTCGCCAGTGCTTTTTAAAGGTGTCGTCCATTCGCTGGTACAGACTGCTTTGTGCGGCAATAACGATAGGCGCACGATATCCTTTATTAAAGATAAATTCAGCAAGCTGCTTTGCTTCATCTTCTGGTGCTAGCCCGTAATAATTCAGCGAGGTAGGCAAGCCTAATGAGTGGAGTTCATTTTGTGTGTCATCACCTGCGAGACCTGTACCAGAGGCAAGAGCATCATCGGCTATCGCCGGATTTGACGATCCTGTTGCCAACCCTTTAGCAGACGCATTGTCTGGCAATTCGTCAGGCCTGTTTAATGCAAGTACGTTCACACCAAGCGGCAAACTGGGAATTAAACGTTCAACAGTGTCTTTTAAAAGAGGGCCAATGATGAACTTGGTATCGCCAATTTCGCTGAGTAAATGCTGTGTATCTACTTCGTTGGTGTCGATAAAACGAAGACGAGGTAGAAGGTGTTCATCTTGGCGCTTTTCAACATCGGTGTAATAAGCCGCCATGATGCCATTTTTAACGACTTGTCCTGTGCGAGCTAACCTGCCAGAAAGTGGTAGTAAAACCGCAATATCGTTGGCGCCAGCATCGGTAAGCTGGGTTGCTTCAATTACGTTTTCAGGCAAAGCGTTTTCTAATACATGACCGCGATAAACCTGCTTAAATTGCTGCAGGCTTTTGGCTAATTTTTCCGGTGACGACGCGTTTTCTACGGTTAGTTCGCGAAGAGTAATGAAAGGAGACAGATCGGGATAAGCACTGCCCACTGAATCAAGTGACGATGCAGGAATGGAGGTAATCCACTGCCAAACTTGTTGCACTTTTTCATCGTCAGTAAGATTGGTTTTTAATACGCTATTCGCTGCCGCAGCCAGGTTGCCTTGCTGCGTGAAGAGCTGGGTTTGAAGCTCCGCTTTTTGGAATGCGGTTTCGCCTGTACCGGTTACGCCATCCAACATAGCCAGCAATTCTTCTGCCGAGGCATCAGGCATTCCCGCATAGGCTTTGGTTACCAGAAGGGAGTAATAAGATTGATTTACACCTGAAATACCGTCTTCTTTTACCTCATATAGCACTTGCTGAGCCAAAACGGGCTGTTGATTTTGAAGGTACAGGTCAGCCGCTTGCAGCAACAGCGTATCGCGCTGTTCTTTGTTGCGGGTGCGCTCCCATACTTTTTTTGCTTCAAGGAGTTTGTGCTCAGGCGTGACGTTATCTTCAACCTGTGTGGTTTCAATTGGGGTAGGTTGTACTACCACAGGCTTTGACTGGGTTTTAGGTGTACTTCCACAGCCCGTTAGCACCAATACAGAAGCGACGGCTGATAGCGTAAAGATTTTTCCAGCTTGTCCAATATGACGCACAGTTTCATTCCTTTTACATCGTTATAGGCCAAGTTTATCTTAACCAGTGTGAAAATCTACGCTTGCCAGCATAATCTGGACTAATGGCGTGATACACTTATCGCATATTCTTTAAAAATAACGTAAGACTTAACCACTGTTATGACAGACACCGCCACCTTATATATTGTTCCAACACCTATTGGTAATTTAGACGACATAAGTGCCAGAGCAATACGCGTATTAAGTGAAGTAAGCTGGATCGCTGCCGAGGACACCCGTCACAGCGCTCGACTCTTACAGCACTTTAGCATTGGAACGAAAACTCTTTCTCTGCATGAGCATAACGAAGATAAGCGCACAGCAATGCTTTGTGAGCGTTTAAAGGGCGGCGAGTCGGTAGCATTAATAAGTGATGCTGGAACACCGTTAATCAGCGACCCGGGCTTTGTTTTGGTACGCAAGTGCCGTGAGCAAGGTATTCCGGTTAGCGCTCTGCCGGGCCCATGCGCTGCAATTACAGCATTAAGTGCTTCGGGACTGCCAACAGACAAGTTTATATTTGAAGGATTCCTACCGGTTAAAGTGCAGGCACGTGAAAGCGTGTTGTCAGCGCTAATAGATAGAACGTTCACCACCGTTTACTATGAAGCCCCACGACGAATTTTAGACACCGTTACTGATATACAGCGCGTTTTAGGCGAACGCCAGATTGTTGTAGCGAAAGAGCTATCCAAAACCTTCGAAACCTACGTGAGTGGCAGCGCGCAAGATGTAATTGATTATCTCAATGCGGATGTTGCGCACCAGAAAGGCGAATTCGTCGTCATGATTGGCCCCGCGAAGGTAAGTGACCAGGCGATACCTAGTGAGGCAATGTCGTTGCTAAGTGTTTTGTGTGAGCACATGCCGCTTAAAAAAGCCGCGGCGGTGGTCGCCACTCACTATGACTTGAAAAAGAATGCGCTTTATCAAGCTGGGCTAGACGCAAAAGCGTAAACACGTTGTTGATCTTAAGGGCCTTGGAATAAATACAAAGGAGTGTAATTCACGTCAACTGCCCAGTTCAAAAAGGACTGAGGTTTATGGAGGCTCATATGACAAAAACACTCAAAATCACCATGTCAGAAGGAAAATGGTTAGTTGATATATTTTCTCAAGCTAACGACTCAGGTGTTTACGACTTAATCCACCCTAATACCTTTGCGGAAGTTTCTCTAAATGAAGGCGAAATGTACGGCTTTCGTTATAGCCTGCATGGAAAAGCGGGAACGTCATTTAAAATTGAGTTAGATGACGAAGTGTTGGCTGAAGGTGAGATAGACAAATCTGAGGCGGCGTCGGGAAGTGGAGTTGTATAGTCTCTAGAACAGTGTTTAGCGATTATTCTGCACGCTTTTATTGTATACTCGCCTGTTTTAGAAGCTCTCTTTAGGATTGAAGTATGCGCCAAACCCTTTCTGTTATTGTTATTACCAAAAACGAAGAAGACCGCATAGCCCGTTGTTTGAAGTCTATCGAAAAAATAGCAGATGAGATTGTTGTTCTTGATAGTGGTAGCACAGATAAAACGGTAGAAATTGTTCACGAATTTACAGACAAAGTGTTTGTTACTGATTGGCAGGGTTTTGGTGTTCAAAAGCAACGTGCTCTGGATAAAGCAACGTGCGATTGGGTGTTATCTCTCGACGCAGATGAAGAAGTGGACGAGCAGCTAGCGTCCACTATCTCAAAACTACTCATGTCCGAGCCCACTCATAACGCTTACAAATTGCGTTGGCGCAATATTTTCCTTGGAAAAGTTACCAGATTTGGAAGGACTGGCAGGGCACCTACAAGGCTTTTTAAAAGAGATGCGTCACATTTCACCAAAGATATTGTCCATGAAAAAGTAGTACATCAAGGTGAGGCAATTTGTTTGAAAGGTGGCTATCTAAAACATTACTCAGTGCGCGATTTTGAACACTTGCTACATAAAAATCGCGATTACACATGCCTAATGGCGACTAAAAAATTTAAGGCAGGTAAAAAGAGCCATGGGCTTGCGATGGCACTATTAAGGTCAATGCTAACCTTTATCCAAATCTATATTTTCCGCTTAGGGATCTTGGATGGCAGCAGAGGATTCCTGTTCGCTGTTTTGTTCGCACAATATCAGTTTAATAAATATGCAGGCCTGTGGGCGTTAGAGCAATCGAACTCTAGTAAATAATTAGCATTTACTAACCTAAAGAAAAAGCCCGTGACGTCAATGTCACGGGCTTTTTTCATAGTGAATCGCTAATAAATTTCGCGTCTCAGATTTAAGACAAACGACCTTTGAAGTCTTCGTAGCTGAATTCGCGAACCAGTTCAAAGTCGCCGTTAGAGCGCAAAATACCGATAGCAGGATGTTCTACACCGTTGAAGAACGTGGTTTTTACCATGGTGTAATGCATCATGTCTTCAAACTGTAAACGATCGCCTGCTTTAAGTGGCGCATCGAATGAGTAGGTATCAATGACATCGCCAGCAAGGCACGAATTGCCACCTAGCTTCACATTATATGCTTTTTCATTAGGCATGCCCGCGCCCAAAATTGTAGGGCGATAAGGCATTTCCAGTACATCTGGCATATGTGCAGTAGCTGAAATGTCTAGAATAGCGATATCACCGTCATTTTCTACCATATCAACCACTTCGCAAATTAATGGCCCTGTCTGCCATGCGACGGCAGAGCCTGGCTCAAGAATTACGTCCAGATGTGGGTAACGGGCTTTAAAGTCTTTTAGTGTTTTGATGAGGTGCTCAACATCATACCCTTCACGGGTCATCAGGTGCCCACCACCTAGGTTTAACCACTTTAACTGACCAAGCCATTTGCCAAAGCGCTGTTCGATAGCTTCAAGGGTGCGTGCAGTAGCAAAAGAATCACACTCACAGAGGTTGTGGCAGTGGAAGCCTTCAATACCAGATAAGTCTACACCTTCTAGCTCACTAGCGCGTATGCCCAAGCGCGAACCTGGCGCAGCTGGGTCGTACAGTGGCGTATCTGCTTCTTGATGCTCAGGGTTTATACGAAGGCCTAACGACACGCCTGCTAGCACGTCTTTATGCGCGTTCCACTGGGTCAAACTATTAAAAGACAGGTGATTAACAAGACTCGCCAATTCCTTTGCGTCATTAACCTTGTACGCAGGAGAATATGCGTGCACTTCTTTACCCATCTCTGCAGCAAGTTTCGCTTCCCAAACCGAACTGGCCGTTGCTCCGTGTAAATACTGTTTGATGATGTCGAAGCAAGACCACATAGAAAAGCCTTTAAGCGCCAAGATAATACGCGCGCCAGATTCGTCTTGAACCCGTTTCATCAGCTCAAGGTTTTTAATTAATTTTGCTTCTTCCAGCACGTAGCAAGGAGAGGGAATATCAGTACGTTGAGTTAAATCGGTCAATGGGATAAAGCTCCAAAAAATAAAACGGCTTTCAACATTTATCAAACGCCTAATGTATTACATTACAGGTCGTAGCTCAAAACTACTCTGTATCCTACATTCCAGTAATCTGATCTAGATTTAAATAGTGGCGTTAATAAAAAAGGGCGCTTGAATTAAGCGCCCCGATACTTCAATTATTTAGTGAAAGGGCTACCTTCACATTCGAGTACTTGCCATGGCAGACCATGCTCGTTAAGCATATCCATGAATGGGTCTGGATCGAATTGTTCCATGTTCCATACACCTGCTTCTTTCCATGTGCCGTTAAGCATAAGCGCTGCGCCAATCATCGCAGGAACACCTGTGGTGTAAGATACTGCTTGCGCGCCTACCTCTTCGTTACATTTCGCGTGGTCACAGTTGTTATAGATAAAGATAGTTTTTTCTTTGCCATCTTTAATACCTGTGATGTAAGTGCCAATGCATGTCATACCGCTATAACCTTCAGCAAGTGAGCCTGGGTTAGGAAGCACGGCTTTCAAGAACTCTAGTGGTACAATCTTCTGGCCTTGGAATTCAACTGGCTCAATGCTAGTCATACCAATACCTTCAAGTACACGCAGGTGGTTAAGGTAAGCATCGCCAAATGTCATCCAGAAGCGTGCACGCTTAAGGGTAGGGAAGTGCTTAACGATAGACTCTAGCTCTTCGTGGAACATCAGGTAAGACGCGCGAACACCAATATTTTGATAGTCTAGGTCTTCGCGTACGCTAAGCGGATCGGTTTCTTTCCACTCGCCGTTTTCCCAATAACGACCGCGTTGGGTAATCTCACGAATGTTGATTTCAGGGTTGAAGTTAGTCGCGAAAGCCTGGCCGTGATCGCCGCCATTACAGTCTACGATATCAAGATAGTGGATTTCGTCGAAGTAATGCTTAGCTGCATATGCTGTGTAAACGTTAGTTACACCTGGATCAAAGCCACTGCCAAGAAGGGCCATAATGCCCGCGTCTTTAAACTTGTCTTGGTAAGCCCACTGCCACGAGTATTCAAACTTCGCTTCGTCTTTAGGCTCGTAAT
Source organism: Alteromonas sp. G4i13 (assembly GCF_054960505.1). Classification (NCBI taxonomy): domain Bacteria; kingdom Pseudomonadati; phylum Pseudomonadota; class Gammaproteobacteria; order Alteromonadales; family Alteromonadaceae; genus Alteromonas; species Alteromonas sp. G4i13. The sequence goes on from NZ_JBHNYX010000012.1 coordinate 69,794, forward strand.
TGGCGGTGTCTAGGTAATCAGTATTAGTTGCAAGACATGCATCCATGATTGGAAGGTCTTGATATGGCAACGCAAGGTTGATTACTAGGTCTGGCTTTACTTCGTTGATAAGTGCTTCCACTTCTTTTGCGTTGTCGGCATCAACAGCGAAAACACCCTTAACGCGATCTGCACCTACTTCTTGCTGTAGCGCTTCACACTTAGATACCGTGCGGCTTGCTAAGTAAATTTCGTCGAAATGTTGCGGTAAACGTGCACATTTTTTCACAGTTACCGACGCAACACCGCCAGCACCAATAATTAAAACGCGAGACATAATAACTAATCCCTAATTTTGCTAATGAATTTTGGGCTGAATGCTAGCAGACCAATGGGATTTGGCAAGCAAAGACAGCCCATGACAGTACAAAAAATTTTAATCGTAACAACGAATGTAAAAGGTATTGCACACCTACTAGCGGCCTACCTTTCAAAGCCCTCATTATTGACCGTTTATGGTTCACGCCGAGATACGTCGTTCAATAAAAGTTTGAGCTGATACGAAAGCAGACACGTTTTAAAGTTAATAACGTGTCTGCAATTCTGCTCGGTTTAAAATATAAAGTCGCTCGAATTTCAGCGGGTAACCGTATCAATTGGTGGCGATATGACTACCTTATCATCAACTTTGTAATAAGGGTAAAGAATCAAACGCTCTTCATGATTTGGTGTAGCAGTGGCTATGGCAATGGCGTCGAGGGTTTTACTGTCTTGGGTATTAACCGCCGCAGCATAAACCAATACGCTGTAGCTGTTTGTGTCGGTGGTGGTATCGATAATTCGCCACTGAAGCTGCTCGATAAGCTGTGACTCTCGCTTTTGACCTTGTGTTTCGTCGTTGAAAATACAACCTACTCGGCCGTTTTCATAGATGGCAGCAAAGGGGTAAAACACATCGCATACGGGTAACATAAGCTCACATAAGCTTAGTGACTTCGACACGAGTACGTTTAATGGCGTTGGCAATGTAACTGGACGGTCGATCATAGCGCATCTCCTGTGAGTTAGCGTTGCTGGACACTTGCTAATACCTACGCTTACTACGTCACATTAGTTTAATATTCACCATTGCGATAGCTAAACATTACCATTTCATACTAAAAGATTAAGAGACTAAACCTAGGGCCTGTTGACCTTTGTTGTACATTTTTGCAGCGGTCTGTGTGCCATCTAGACAAGGCGAATGTTTGACGGTTTAGTGGTTCTAAATCGAGAACATTCAACGCAGTATAGATGGCACAAAGGCGCTGCCCGAAGGGGTCGTTATGGAAGCCTTTTACTCTTTGTCACAGTCCTTTGACTTAGCCCGCTAGGCTTGCAGGACTGTTTCGCGATTAAAAGGCTTCCATTTAGACCAAAATTCGTACACCAAAGGTCAACAGGCCCTAGGGCGATTGCTTTTTATCGATTGTTTTTCAACGCGACTTAATAGTTCGGCGATGAGGAAGTGGACATTAGCTTCAAGGCGCTAAAAGTTGTTTTTGGTATTTCAGTGGTGTTGTTGAGTACCACTTTTTAAAGGCGTGGGTAAATGATGATTGCTCCTGAAACCCCAATAAATCTGCGGTATCAGCGATGGAGTGATGTTTCAGCAAATCATCTAAGCGGGCTTTGCGTTCGCTATTGAGAATTTGTTGAAAACTAGTGCCACTTTGCTTCAATTTTCGCTGTAAGGTGCGCGGACTGATAAAAAGTGCATTGGCTACGCGTTGCTGATCGCAGCCTTTTAAGGTTGGATTGGCTTTTAAAAGCGCAACGACTCTATGACTTATGTCTTCATGCTGATTGGCGTAGAACTGGCTATTGGCAAATTGAACACGGTCGCCGCCTTTGCTCGCCATTAGTTCTTCTTCGGATACTTTGACAAGCGCACTAAACATCGCTTTGTTCTCGCTGGTAAATGGAATATGTAAAAGGTGCTGAGGAAAAATAATGGCGTTGGTGTTGGCGTTATCAACCACCTCACAATTGAACCACATCGCTAGCATGGCTTTTTCCGAATCGCTCAAAGGAAACGTAAAGGTGACGGCATTCAGTTTACAGGCAGAACCTAATATCTTGTAGACGGTTGCTACCCAGGCTGTGGTGTTGCGCAATACCATCTGCTTGCAATCTGCGCCTTTGGGTACCCACTCTACGCGGGTATTGTCTTGTTCGAAAAACACGCTAGTGGTGCCGATGTCAGCAACTAAAGCGTCAAAGCGGGTGAGCGCATTTATGGCTTGAGCTAAGTTTTCGCAACTTTCAACAAGGTAACCCAGCACCCCGTAATCTTTCGCCTGAATATGTTTACCTAATTCAAAACCAAATAACGAATTGTTGGTTAATGCGACCCCTTGGTTTAACAGCTCAACGTATACATCCATATCAACACGTGAAGAGCCAGACAGTGAGTCATGCTTTTGGGTAGTTAACGAAACATTGTCGGCATTAACGCCTAAGCTAACTAAATAGCTCACCGTACTTTGGATATAGGCTGAGGAAACTGATGGCATATGCTTGTCGCAAAATAACAAAAACACTGTCGCATTAACGCAAGATAAAATAGAAATGTCAATTTATGCTAGGAGCCGTCAAAAAAGGAAATAACGTAGATGGTTGACGTTTACTACCAAAAAAATATTGCTGCAACGCCCAAAGAACTGCGCGATACGCTGCTTGAACACCAGAATTTAAGCGATTTTTTCAACGCATCGTTTAAGGTATTAAAAGCAGAAAATGATAATGAGATTAGCGGCGGAAAGGGCTGCGTAAGAGAAGTCACTATTCTGGGTGTACGCTTTAAGGAAGAAATCGTTCACGCAGATACCAGCGGAATTGAATATAGAGTGGTTGATGACTTTCCTGTCAAAGCTCACAGGGGCGTTATTGCGTTCACGCAGCAGGAAAATTCAACAAACGTTTCTTATCGCATTACCTGTCGGGCGCCCTGGTATATACCAAACTGGTTACTGACGCGCCTGTTGCAAAACGATATTGAGCAATGTCTAGATAAGTTAGGAGCACGCTTTGATCCCCGTTGAACTTATTTTGCTAGGGTTAAGCCCCGTATTTCTACTGTGTGTTTTTGTTGAATTTAAGAAAGCGCGACAGTTTTACAATGTAAAAGACAGTGTGAACAATGCCTTACTTGCACTACTGCATCAGGGCTCTGATGCATTGGTCTTGCTTCTATTAATGCCTTTTTTTATTTGGTTACACCAATTTTCACTATTTAAAATAGAGCTTAGTGCACTGTCACTTTTTGCAGGTTTTATCCTTCAAGACTTTTTGTACTACTGGTTTCATCGTGCTTCACACAACATACACTGGTTTTGGCTAGCGCATGTGGTACATCACAGCTCGACAAAAATGAATTTCACAACGGCCTTCAGGCAAAGCGTTTTGTACCCTTTTGTCGGCATGTGGCTGTTCTGGGTACCAATGATTCTTATTGGTTTTTCGCCAAGTCTGGTCTTTGCCATTGTCGCTATAAATCTGGCTTATCAGTTTTTTGTACACACTCAAACGATTGGAAACCTAGGCTGGGTAGAGCGTATCTTCAACACGCCTACGCATCACCGAATCCATCACGCTACGAGTAAACCATATATCGATAAGAACTACGGTGGCGTGCTTATTATATGGGATAAGTTATTCGGCACTTTCGCTAAAGAAGACAAAACGATAACGATAAAGTACGGCATTATAGGAAAAATGCCGAAGGACAATCCTCTTAGCGCCAACTTCAGTCAAATAGGTGTGCTTCGTGAACAGCTTCAGCAGGCAAAAGGGATTAAAGCAAAGTTAAAGAGGTTGTTTGGCTATCCTGTCGCAAATTGATGAAATGGCCTTACACACGCAAGGCCCTAGAGAAGCGCTAGCCTTGGTATAGCACTATTCTTTATTGGCAATTTTCTGAAGGTTGCTGTGAATTTTGAAAAGTACGATAAGCAGTTCGCACCAAATTCTTGCGCCAATACAGCCTGACACGATAATAAATAAACCGTATACAAAACTCGCATCGTACCCTACAAACATCGTTGTTACGCCACTTACCACAGACCCTAGAAGCAATAGCCAGTACACGAAAGTGATAATCTTAGGGGTTAACATTGAGTCGAAGAAGAAAATATCTTTCATAATCATTCCTTGATGAAGTTTGCAGGTAGCAAGCGCTAATGTTATGCCGCATCCTGCGACAAACTTCTTGTTGTTATCGTTGTTTAGTGTTTAAAAGAATTGTGAGCAAGCTCACAGGGATAGTTGTAACACCGAAAGGTAGTGAGCGCAACACTCTGTTATAAAAGGGTTTTATCTTGCGCCTTGCAAACCGCCTGTGTGCAGTACAACAATGCGTGACCCGTCTTCAAACATACCTTTGGCCAGCATATCTTTAACTGCCCAAAAGGCTTTGCCGGAATAAACAGGCTCGATATCAAAATCGAAAGTATTATTAAAATCGTTGCAGAAGGTTTGAAGCTCATTTGGCGCTTTGGCGTAACCACCGAAGTGGTAGTTGTGTTCAATATGCCAATTTGATCGCCCAAGCGAGGCTGGAAGAAATTGTTCGACTAATCCTTCTAAGTAGTCTTCACCCTTCAGCACGCCAACACCGACAGCGTTGCAACCAGTGCGATGGAGAGTGTCTTTCGCATTATTTTCATTACGTTTATTTAATGCACTGACTATTCCCGCCAAAGTGGCTCCACTGGCGACAGGAGCGACAATAAAATCAAAATCTATGTTGATTTCATCAACCATGTCCTTTATCCCTTGAAGCGCTTGTGCTTGGCTTCCGCCCTCAGGAATGATCATCGCGTCAGGTTGCTGCTGCTTAAGATGAAGTAGATATGCGCTATCGTTTCGCTTTTTGTAAGTGACTCGGTCTACATAGTCGATACGGGTGCCCCAACTTTTCAAATCCTCAATCATGGGTGTAGGTGCAGCGCTGTAGTCACCGCGAATAACGGCGTTAAAAGGAATGCCCAATTTATAACAAACAAAGCCTAGTGCATGCAGGTGGTTAGAAAAACCGCCGCCGAAACTCACTATCGTTTTTGGCAACGGGCTGGTGAGCGCATGACTTAGCTTTCGCCATTTATTACCTGACATTACAGGGTGAATAGCATCATCACGTTTAACAAATAGCGATACCTTGCTGGCACCTTCCCAATTTGGCTTAAATGGGATTAGCGGTGAGGGCAGGGTTAATGACGATTTAAATGCATCAAGGGGAAGCACAACGAGAGCCTAGTGTCAGTTGATCAAATGTGTGAAGGCAAGAGTATAACCAGATAGAAATTCAATAAAAGACCTGTAATGTTTATTACGCTAATAAGAGCATAGTTATGGTTATCAAAATGTATGGCCTATTTCGCCAGTTGAGAGCTAAATCCTTACCAATGCGCCCAGAAAGTGCCAGTGGTGTGTGGGGACATTCGATGTATAGCGCTAGCATGGCTGCGAAGATATTTTCCATCATGCTTTTTGTTTCGATATCAACAAGCGGGCTAATCATGTCAAAGAATGCGGTTGCGCAAGAGCCAGATGTTAAGCACATCAGTAATTATGTTCCCAATGCAAAGCTTGTTGGAAAAGGCATGTTCTCTTACTACTTCTGGGATGTGTATACCGGTGAGCTTTATGCGCCTGAAGGTGAATACGCCAACCAGCCCCCCTTTGCACTAAAGTTAACGTACCAGCGAGACTTGGAAGGCAAGAAAATTGCCCAGCGTTCTATTGATGAAATGAAAAAGCAAGGAGACCTATCGGCTGATGATTCAGACAAGTGGCTTTCCCTGATGAATAGTATCTTTCCTGACGTCAGCGAGGGCGACGTCATTACCGGTATCGCTACGAAAGATGGCACGAGTGTGTTTTACGTGAACGGTGAAAAGGCTGATGAAATTGAAGACAAAGCATTTACACAGCGTTTTTTTGATATCTGGCTAAGCGATAAAACGTCTGAGCCAAAATTTAGAAAGAAGTTATTGGGAAACGGATAAGGGCAACGCTTTATTAGCACTACGCCATGTCTATCTCGTCAATTGATTAAGGTTACGAAAGTGATAAAGAATACGGTGAAGTTTGTTTTAGGAATCGGAATTGCCGCTTTAACGGTAGCAGGGCTATCCGGATGCTCTGTTTCAGTGGATGGTGAAGACTACAGGTCTGTATCGCCTGTTTTCGATATTGAGCAATTTTTTGATGGGAACGTTAAAGCCTGGGGCATTGTTCAGAACCGCTCGGGCGAGGTGGTGCAAAGGTTCATAGTAGACATCGATGGTTCAGTAGATGGCGATACGTTAACCCTTGATGAATCCTTTAATTACGGTGTGGGCGACGGTCCAACGTCCCGTACTTGGACCATCGTAAAGCAGAGTGATAATAGCTATGTGGGTCGCGCGAGTGACATTGATGGTCCAGCCACAGGCACAAGCTTTGGCAACGCATTTAACTTTCATTACGAGATGGATTTGCCGGTGGATGACACTACCTATTCAGTGACGTTTGACGATTGGTTTTGGGCATTTGACGACAGTACTATGATGAACCGTTCGTATATTCGTAAGTTTGGCATTGTGATGGCAGAAGTCACCATATTTATGCAAAAACAAACAGACTAATACGCCATTCAGCTCGTTTTTTGAAAAATGCTGGCCAGTAGATTTACTGGTCAGTGACTTGTTACTCGTCGACCCTCCATCTTCATATATTTCCGTTTTCGTTTCACATTTGAAACTAATCGACATTTACTTTGGCATTACCCGTGAGGTGGCATTTCGTTCCATGCTAATGTAAGCGTTTAATTCGTTATTTTTCTTTGCTTAGGAGCGTTCATGAAAGTTGCATTGATGATGGAAAACAGTCAGGCGGCTAAGAATCCGGTAATATTAAATGAGCTCACAAGCGTGGCGGACTCACTGGGACACGCTGTATTCAATGTGGGTATGAACAGCGAAGCTGATCACCATCTTACCTATGTGCACTTAGGCATAATGGGAGCTATTCTACTCAACTCGAAAGCTGTCGATTTTGTGATTTCAGGCTGTGGTACGGGTCAAGGGGCTATGATGTCGTTGAATGCTCATCCAGGCGTATTTTGCGGTTATTGTATCGACCCTTCAGATGCATTTTTGTTTAACCAAGTTAACAATGGAAATGCGTTAGCGTTACCTTTTGCAAAAGGCTTTGGATGGGGCGCTGAACTTAATGCGCGTTATATCTTTGAGAAAGCGTTAACAGGCGAGCGTGGCGCGGGCTATCCCGTTGAACGTAAAGAACCTCAAGTACGAAACGCTGGTATTCTCGCAGATTTGAAACGTGCGTTGGCTCCAGAGAGCTACGTCGATTCACTGAAAAAAATGGACGTTGAACTGGTTAAAACAGCCGTATCTGGCGAGCGTTTCCAGCAGTGTCTATTTGACCACGGTCAAGATGAAGAGATTAAAGCGTACGTGAAGTCGCTGTTAGCGTAAGCGACTGGCACAAATCACAACGTTGAAAATGTAGGATAAAAACGCTGATGCTAAGAAAAAAGCGTCAGCGTTTTTTTATTTTTTGTCGACAAAAGCGATAGTCCAAAGTTTAACGCTTAAACGTAAATACCACACCTAACCCGTGCCCTTTAACTAGCGGGTCGTGAATAAACCAAATGTGGCCGTCGTGTAACTTCACAATGGCAGACACGAGCGATAAGCCCAACCCATTCCCTTTACTGGTTCTACTGCCGTCTGCCCGATAAAAGCGGCGTTCTAGATTAACAATTTCATGTTCACCCACGCCAATTCCCGCATCGTTCACAGCAATCACGATATGACTTGCCGTGGTAGAGAGCTGTACAGTGACCACACTGTTTTCGTTAGAGTACTTTATGGCGTTGTCTAACACGTTAGCTACAGCTTGAAATAGCAGGTTAGGATCGGCAAGCATAGTAACTGCATCGAGCTCGCTCGATAGGGTAATGTCGCGTTCTTCTGCAAGGGGGTGATACAGGTCAACTACGTCTTCTACAATAGCGCGTACGTCAGTGGTACAAAAGCCTTCTTTTTTATTGGTGGTTTCAAGCCCACTTATGCGTAACAAGCTGTTAAACATATTAAGCAGGTTATCGGCTTCTTGTGTTGTATCTTCCCTTAGTTGAGTGTCTTCGATTTTTTCTAGCGTGTTGCGAAGTCGAGATAACGGAGTGCGAAGGTCATGGGCGATGCTATCGGTCACTGACTTTATATTGTTGACTGAACTCTCGATAGTATCGAGCATTTGATTAAACACAAATGACAAACTGCTCAGGTCGTCCCAATTACTGTCAATTTCTAAACGCTCTTGCAAGTTTCCCGTTTTGATAATTTTATCCGCCGTTTGCGACATGCGGTTAATTCGATTAACCACGTAAACAGCAATAGCGAAGCTCAGCACACTCAAGGTACAAAGCAACACCACAATGATCCAGCTGAACGTTTTACCAAACCACTGTGCGCTGTATAAATCGTCAATGCCACGACCAACGTAAAGCACGTGATCGCCAAGGGTTACTTCTCTCATAAGTGCTTGGCGCAGCGTTTTTCTCGTTGTGCTATTGGGGCGGGTAATAACTATTTCTGCGGTAGCAAAACTGGCGCCTTTGTGGCGCTCAAGAACAAGGGGAATTGACGACAAATTGCCAGCCACAACTTGTTCATCTTTACTCAGTGCAACAAATGAACGTAGGTGGTCGGAGGCTGAGGTGATTGTTGAGCCATTTGGCGAATGTTGGCCATTGTCTTTGGCTATCGCTAACTTAACCGCGTCAATACCGAGGTTTTCATAGAGAGTAATAAGCGCGTTTGTTTTGGCATTAACGGCAGCATTCGATTCCGAAATAAACAAGTCGCTGCTCGTTAATCGCCAAAAATAAACAATTAAAACAATGGCAATACAAGCTAGAGTGGTGAGCAATACGCCTACGCGAAAACTTGAACTACGCGTAAAGTCGCGTATTGCTATCATGCAAGCCCATCCGCTATTCGATACCCTGTGCCTCTTACGGTTTCGATAAGCGGGACATTAAACGCCTTATCCACTTTTTGACGCAAGCGGCTAATGTGAACATCTATCACATTCGTTTGCGGGTCGAAATGATAGTTCCAAACCTGCTCAAGCAGCATGCTTCGCGTCACGACTTTACCCTTGTGACGGAGCAGGCATTCAAGCAATTGAAATTCTTTAGACTGCAGGTCGATCTCTTTATCGCCACGCAATACTTTGCGGTTAACCAGGTCTAGAGTGAGGTCGCCTACTTTTATCAGCGTTTTGTCTTCACCTTCTTTGTTACGACCTGCAAGGCCCTCAACGCGAGCAAGTAACTCTTCAAAGGCAAAAGGCTTAGTTAAATAATCATTAGCGCCTGTGCGAAGGCCTTTGACCTTGTCTTCAACCTGACTTTTTGCACTCAGTAATAAAACGGGCGTTGTGTTGCCTTCTTCGCGAAGTTTTTCTAAAACAGAAAAACCGTCGAGTTCGGGCAGCATCACATCCAGAATTACGGCGTCTAATTCGTTACTCGACGCCTGTTGGTAGCCTGATGTTCCATCACCTACAGTAATACATTCATGCCCTTCACCCAATAGTCCATTTGCAATGTGCGAGGCAACCTTTGGATCATCTTCTACAAGTAGCACTTTCATTATTACGCTTCTTTTGTTTATCAACATTCACACACTTGTTTGGCGTTGCTGTCGCCATTATGTGGCGATTAATCGTCAGCAAGCAAAATCAAGCAGTCGCAAAGCAGTATCGCTTTCACATGCTTTTACGAGTGTTAAGTAACGAAACGATCACTTTTAAGCTTTTTCGCATGTAGCGACAATTTGTTCAGGTGTCTAGTGCCCTAGAGGGCGTATGCACAGTGCTTTGGCTTGCTCTACACTATTGAACTACACTGGGGCCCCGGTCAACGTGCATCTTGATCAAACACTTAACTTAGTTAGCCTCTGTCAAAACGCATGCTGGCGTTGTAAGGCGTGAAGTGTTGAACATCGCCTCGTGCACATTTTTCCTGAACTTCGTGCCAATATTCAGGGGTCATCAAATCACCGTGCAACGATTTAAGTATATCTTTGAACTTGCGTTTACCTACAATGAAATGCTCAAACTGCTCGGGGAATACGTCGTTAGGCGCTACCGAGAGCGTATCAATAGCATAAGGGTCGTCAGATTTCGGCAGGGACCTAAAATTGCGCTCATTCATTAAACAAATTTCATCATAGTCGTAGAAAATAACGCGGCCATGACGGGTAATACCGAAGTTTTTATGTAGCATGTCGCCAGGAAATATGTTGGCCATGGCAATTTGCTTAATGCACAGTCCAAGCTCATCTAGTGCACGGGTAATTTTCTCTTCATCTGTTTCTTCTTGTAGATACAGATTAAGCGGCGTCATTTTCCGTTCAATGTACATGTGTTTAATGATGAGTTCAGATTCAGTGAATTCTAAGCTCGATGCACACGTCTCTTTGAGTTCATCAATTAACTCAGGCTCAATTCTGTCTAGCGGAAACCTGAAGTTTACGTACTCGTGGGTATCTGCCATTCGACCCACACGGTCAGACATTTTCACGAGTTTATAGCACTCTTTAACGTGTTCACGCGTGATTTTTTTACTCTCTGCAAACTCGTCTTTAATAATCTTAAACACCACGCCATAAGACGGAAGATGGAAAACCATCATGACCAGGCCTCGAATGCCAGGAGCCGCCTCAAATTTGTCGTCTGACTCGTCCATGTGCTGCAAGAAGTTGCGATAAAACACTGTTTTACCGTGCTTGTAGTGTCCCATTGCCATGTACAGCTCGAAGTGCTTTTTATTGGGGAGAAGCTCTTGAAGAAAGGCGGCAACTTCCGCAGGGTTTTGAGTGTCAGCCATAAAGTAGCTGCGAGCAAAACCGAAAATAACGCTTAAGTCTTTGCGATCAGTTAGCAGCGCATCCACAAACATATGGGGTTCGTTATAGCGTCTCATGGCGATAACAAACGGCAGCGTTTCGTCGGGCATGCAAATTCGCCCAATCAGGTAAGCGGCTTTTCCTCTAAAAAACGTAGGCTTAAGGATTTCCACAGCTTGAACGCTGGCTAGCTGTTCCTTATTCAACCGAGCGCGAAGCGCGCTTTCAAGGTTCTGTAGGTCTCGCTCGAAGTTTTCAAATGGAATGTTGTATCGATATATCTTAAAAATTGACTCGTACATTTCACGCACCGTGGTGGTGGTGTCGAAGCTGTTAATCACTTTGTCTCTGTCTTGCCCGGGTAAGAAACAGCGGCTGGGCAAGACAAACATCATATCGTTATCGATTTTTCTATGTTTAAACAAGCGGCCAATTACAGAGTTGTAAAAGGTTTCGGCTAGCTCAAACTGCGGGTGGCCTTCTAGCTGTAATGCAAATACTTTCTTAAGCTCTTGCCAGAAAGCGTCGTCTTTTTGATGTACTTGAGTTAGCTGATAAATTTCGGCGACAGCGTCTGACAGGCTTTGCTCGTAAATGGTTATTCGCTCTTTAGAGGCAAGCTGAGTTTCTTTCCAATTTCCCTTTTCGAACCTTTCTTGAGCGCCACGAGTGATGCGGGTGAACCATCGATAACTCTTATCGAAATGAGACAAAATTTGATAGGCAACTTTTCTTACCAAACTCTTATCTTGGCTAGTAGCTAACTCTTGCATGGTCGTGTGTTCCTTATTTTGTTACTCGCTATATCTACCACAAAATAGATAGCTTGAAGAGTGAAGTTTGGCGCAGATAGCGATTAAGTTACCAATTATCAGACACTTTTTTGTTTTATTATACTTTCGTTTAATGTATTCTGTTGGCGGATTAATAACCAATTATAAGTTTGTATTTGATGGGTTTTAATATTCTTATTTGTGATGACTCGGCGCTGGCGCGAAAAATGGCGAGAAGCAATTTGCCAGATGGCTTTGCTGAAACTATTTACGAAGTGTCAAATGGTATGGACGCGTTGGAAGTATTGGCTCATCACACAATAGATTTGGTTTTACTGGACCTGACCATGCCTGTTCTTGGTGGTATCAGTGTGTTGAGTGAAATAAAACGCCGTCAGCTAGAAACGTTTGTTATCGTCGTGTCTGGCGATATTCAGCCAATGATGAAAGAAAAAGTGATGTCTTTAGGTGCACTGGGCTTTATAGAAAAGCCGATAAAACGGGACGTACTAACGTCAGTTTTGCAGCGCTTTGGCTTTATTCTTCCCGATACTTACAAACCAGCGATTGCGGTTTAAGATTTTAACGACTTATAAAGAGCGTTGTAAAAAGCGTTGATAAAGGTTGATGAGAAAAATTGATGAAAAGGGGCGAACTGCGGTTCGCCCTTTTTCATATGCGCTTAGTCAAACCAGTGGCGCGTTTTGTTCGCAAACCACACTAGCGAAAGCATAACTGGTACCTCAACCAGTACGCCCACCACTGTGGCAAGTGCCGCGCCGCTGTGTAAGCCAAATAGTGAAATGGCTACGGCGACCGCCAATTCAAAAAAGTTTGACGTACCAATCATACATGCCGGCGCTGCAACATTATGCGGCAGTTTCATACGTTTTGCCGCAAAGTAAGCAATGGCAAAAATACCGTAAGTTTGTATTAGTAGCGGTATTGCGATAAGCACGATGTCTTGCGGCTGCGATAAAATAGTTTCGGCCTGAAGACCAAACAAAATAACAATAGTGAGTAGCAGGCCGATAACTGAAAAGGGTTTGAACTTGCTAACCAATGCGTCAACAGCGCCATTTCCTTGCGTGTTATTGCCTTTATTTTCCAAGCGACGGCGCGTGATATAACCCGCTACCAATGGCAATACAACATACAGTGCAACAGAAAGCAGCAGGGTATCCCATGGTACGGTTATATCTGTTACGCCCAGCAGCATGGCGGTAAGCGGTGCAAAGGCAACGACCATAATCAAGTCGTTAATTGATACCTGGACTAACGTGTAGTTAGCATCCCCTTTGGTAAGGTGACTCCACACAAATACCATCGCTGTACATGGAGCGACGCCCAGTAGGATCATGCCTGCAATGTACTCAGTGGCAGTTTGCGGATCTACCCAGTCGGCAAAAATGCCCTTAAAAAATAGCCAACCCAATAGTGCCATAGTGAAGGGCTTTATCAGCCAGTTAATCACCAAGGTCAGTACAAGGCCTTTCGGCTTTTTACCAACGTCTTTAATTGAGCCAAAGTCTATTTGTACCATCATTGGGTAAATCATTAGCCAAATAAGTACTGCCACTATCAGGTTTACGTGCGCATATTCAAGCGCCGCAATAGACGCAAAGACACCCGGCATGGCATAGCCTAGGCCCACCCCTGCAACAATGCAAAGGCCAACCCACACTGATAAATAACGTTCAAAGAAACCCATTCTGATTCACCTTTGTCTTACTTTACAACGATTTTTGATTAACACGCTTACTCACTTCTTCTGCGCTTTCAACGCGCTCAGAATAGCGGTCAACGAGAAAGTCTTTGTTGTCGCGGGTCAGCAAAGTAAATTTCACCAACTCTTCAACTACGTCCACAATGCGGTTGTAGTAAGGTGACGGCTTCATGCGACCATCGTCTTCAAATTCTAGAAAGGCTTTTGCCACAGAAGACTGATTAGGGATGGTTAGCATGCGCATCCAGCGACCTAAAATGCGCATTTGGTTTACCGCATTGAACGATTGTGAACCGCCGGAAACCTGCATAATCGCCAACGTTTTACCTTGGGTTGGTCGAACGCCGCCAAGGCTAAGCGGTACCCAGTCAATCATGCTTTTCATAATGCCAGTCATGCTGCCGTGGCGCTCTGGTGAACACCAAATTTGCCCTTCAGACCACATCATAAGCTCACGCAGTTCTTTCACTTTTGGGTGTGAGTCATCTTCAGTATCTGGCTGCGGCAATCCACGAGGGTCAAAGATTTTGGCTTCAGCGCCAAAGTATTCGAGCAACCGCGCCGACTCTTCAATTACTAGGCGGCTGTACGAGCGTTCTCTGAGCGAGCCGTAAAGTAGCAAAATACGCGGCTTGTGATCTGAGAACCTTGATGCAAAGTTAGCCATAATTGGCTTGTGCATTTGCGCCATTACCGCGTTATCAGATGGGCTTTGTGCCGTTGAGCTTTCTTGGTTGCTTGATATATCTTGGCTCATTGATTTACTGTTACCCATTACTGGGCTCCTAATTTTGAGAGTGCCTCTTTAAGCGCTGCTTTATCTAAGTTTTTCTCAGCAAGTTCTGCTAATGCCGCTACACGCTTTTCAATAATATCGATGGTGTTGTTGAATGCCTCTGCTTTCTCTTGTTCGCTACCTTCTAACTTAGACGGGTCTTCTAAGCCCCAGTGCACCTTAAGAGATTTACCGAAATAAACAGGGCATGACTCGCCCGCCGCTGAATCACAAACCGTGACAACAAGATCAGCATCGTAATCTTCAAATTCATCCCACGACTGGCTTTGAAGGCCGTCTGTACTAAACCCGCGCTCTGCAAGGTACTTAAGAGAAAGAGGGTGTACTTCCCCTACAGGCTGGCTGCCAGCACTACGAGCTTCAACATTGCCGTTCGAGGCGTTAGTGATGGCCTCGCAAAGAATGCTGCGGCAACGGTTGTGCGTACAAATATATAAAATCTTCATATAAAACCTTGTTTAATGGTCGAGGCTACTGTGGGTAGCTGTAATAAATAGAATAAGACTTCGAAAAAACAGATACTTGGCGACGTATTAAGCTGCAATTAACACCAGGGCCTGTTGACCTCTGATGTGCATTTTTGCAGCGGTCTTTGTGCCATTCAGAAAGTTTGGAATCTAGCAATTCTCGCAGGACAAATTCGCTAACGCCTCGCTAATATATTCATTGTTATGAATAGCGGTGTTCTTAATGACCTCCAGTGCCCAAGCGGGTAGGTCAGGATGGAGCTGGTAATACACCCATTTACCCTTACGAGTATCGAGAACTAAACCGCACTTTCGTAAGTCAGCGAGATGGCGTGAAATTTTGGGCTGGCTTAATTGAAGCGCATCAGTAAGGTCGCACACGCATAGCTCACCTTTTACACTGAGCATAAGTAGCGTCTTTAAGCGGGTGTCTTCCGACAAGCATTTGAAAAATGTTAAAGGCTGTAGCTGCGAAGAATCAGAACAAGTCGACATAAATCACATCACATATGAAATTTCGTATGTGATGTATCGTATATGAAATTCCGTATGTGTCAATGATAAATCTGAAATTTCATATGTGTTTGGTAAGGACGAGAGGGTCTTAGACCGCCATTATTCTCGGTAAGACAGAAATTTAGTGGTTTTCAGGAGCGGCAGCCTCGAACGACATCGCTACTTCTTTACCGTTTACCTCATTGTAGTGGGCAATTACCTCGTTCATGAAGGCGAACCATGTTGGATTCGGATGCCAAATAGCCATAAGGTCTTTTTGGGCGGCTTGTTCATTTTCACCAAGTACGTTAATTCTGTATAGATACGTAAAAGCAGCGCCTCGCCAATTCAGTTTACAGTGCGTAAGTACCTTGTCTTCTTTGATATCGACGGTTTGCATAAACGCAGCGTAATTTAAAAAGTTGGCTAATGTGGGGCCTTCCCAATCCACGGGCACATTAAAGTAATCGAGTCCTAATTTTGAGGTAGTTAAGATTTCACTGGTTCTATCCCCTGGGATCAAATCTACAACGTGCGTCACTCCTTTTTCTTTCAGTAAAGAAAGGTGAGAGGCATCGGGTAAGCCCGAAGAGAACATATATGGCGCGTTTTCTTGGTAGTTGGTGAGCGTTGTAAGTGTCGGTTTGGTATTCATTTGCGCTTGGTCACTGGTTTGCGGTGTTGAATTGTCTTCATGATATGCGTTCGCATGTGCACTTAAACCTAGCCCTAAACCAATACAGGCCGCACTGACAGCGAGACTACGCTTATACGTTTGAAATGATAGTGTATCTTTCAATATTTTAAGTGCTGCTGATTGGTGCTTTTTCATAATTTAGCGCTCGATATTCACACTGGTTACTGGTGGCGTTATTGCCATTTCTTACGTTACACATTTGATGGCTTGTTGTCCAAGTGGCAATGCCACCGTTGTGTAAACAGGCCTTAACCGGGGCATTGATAACAACTGCTGAATTGAATGTTTATATATCACTTTTAAGTTTAACTTTTCACTACCTTAGGTTTTAAAGAAGGCGTATTACGACCAGATGATTTTGGTTTGTATTTACAGCTAAGCCAGATTGAAAAAGGAACGCCTATAAGGGCAGGTAGAACCCAACTGACAAGTTGCAGCGACGGCGAGCCTTCGAATAATGCGCGACCTCCAAAGGCAAAAAATGCGGTATATGCACCAATGCCAGAGCCAATGATATGCCCAATGTGCTCAGTTACCCACGAACCTGCAACGATGTCTTTTTGATAAACATAGCGCACAATACCAATGGCATTTAACAGTGCAATAGGGGCAAAGATACAAGTTAGCGTGATGCCGTACGTAATACCCTGATACAACGCAATGGAAGCGACGACAAAAAGCAGTACGGGTAGCCATAAATATTCAATTGTGCGCAGCTGCTCAAGATTTTGCTTCACTTTAAGCACCGCTACAGAATGTCTTACGTTGTTCCACACCAACAGGCTTAACATCAGCAAAAAGGTATATTGACCTCTAAGGTATGCAGTGAAATAAGCAACAGACTCAAAGTGCTCGGGCATTGTCGGGTAGATGGCTAGCGGAATAAACAACACTATTGTAGAGCTGATAACGCCACTAATAGACGTAAATAGCATCGCTTTTATGTAGTAACCACCAAATTGCTTGTGGGCTTTTCCGCCCTTTCTCGTAAAACTAGGCACCCAAAATAGTAAAAGTGACAATGCACCCGTTAAAACGTGAAGTGCTACTATAAAGCCATGAATTGTTTGCATCTTGCTTTCCTTTGGCAATGAACAAAATTGTAGGCTTATAGTGATAACTTCACGAGATTGACAACAGTGCCAGAAGTCACGAAATAAAAAGTGACTTATGGCCTATGCATTGAACCGTGTTTTTTGTCAAAGTAGCGCTATAAGAACGAAAAGATATAGGTAATCAGAAACGAATGAAAATCTCAATCCCTGCTCATTGGCGGGAGAGCATCGATATTGAGCGCGCGTCTGCATGCATTACGTGGTTGTTTGTAAGCGGCTCTGCACTTTACTTCTTGTATCATCAATACTCATTCATGCATTGGCGAACCCTCTCCGCCATTGCTATTTTTTGTATGCTAGCTGTGACTTTTGTGATTGTCAGTAGGCATGACCACAGTATGCCTTCGTTAAGGCTGCCAACGTTATGGGCGATGTTTCTATTAGCGGTACTTTGCCAGTTTTTGCTTCCCTATGCCTACCTTGCCATCTTCATTGTTATTTGGTCCGCCATTCTTCCTTACTATGTTAATTGGAAAAAGTGCGTCGTACTTTCAATACCGTTGGCTCTGCCCACAATCCTCATCCAAGGGTGGGTGTGGCAAGAGCAGCAAGCTGTCTTAACTGGCGCGCTGTTTTGGACATTCAATTTATTTGCCATGATCATGTCGAACACGGCCATTAAAGAATCGAAAGCGCGTGAAGAAGCTGATGCGCTCAATAGACAATTATTAAGTACTCAGCAACTAATGAAGCAGGCCCTTACTCAAGATGAACGCCTGCGTATAGCGCGAAACATTCACGATGTTTTAGGGCATCATTTGACGGCGCTTACCATCAACCTTCAAGTCGCGTCGAGAAAGGCGGATTTATTAGAGAGCACTGAATCGCAAGCTATAAAGCGACACGTTGAGCAGTCCCACAGTATCGCAAAGCTTTTACTCTCTGATGTTAGAGAAGCGATTTCTGATATTCGGGAAAATGCGGCTATCGATTTTTCATTAGCGGTAAACGCACTGATTAAAGACTTGCCTAGGCCGATGGTAAATCTGCACATTGACGATGATTTAATGTTAACCAACGTGCGAAGTGCCGACTGCCTGTTGCGAAGTATGCAAGAGGCGCTAACAAACGTGATTCGCCATACACAGGCGCATTATTTTTCCATATCACTGACGCAACACAACGGCGCTTATAACCTACTAATGCAAGACAGTATGGTGCCGCATGCTGCTGATAAGACACTAAGTGGCGAACAGCCAAGTAGCATACCGCTTTTCGACAAAGCACCATGTAGCTATTCAGAAGATGCTTATTCAGAAGGCGTTCAAAAGAAAGCAGGGCCAAGGGAATCTGACACTTCAAGTCGTGTGGTGGCTGGGAATGGCCTTAAAGGAATGCAGGAACGGGTTCATGAGCTAAATGGAACTATCAGATGGCAGCAAACCGAACAGGGTTTTTGCATCGCAATTCACATTCCGGAGGGCGAATGAAAACACGCCTTATTTTAGTTGAAGATCAAATGCTGGTGAGGGAAGGCATCAAATCGCTTTTAGGGCTTGATGATAGCGTTGAGGTTGTTGGCGAATACGAAAATGGTCAGCAGCTCATTGCCAGTGAAAACGCTTTAAACTGTGATGTGATATTAATGGATATTCGCATGCCCAAATTATCAGGTATCGATACTTTACTTGCGCTGAGAGATAAGGGGATTAAAACTCCGGTGCTAATGCTTACTACGTTTGACGATCACGAGCTGGTAAACGGTGCTATGCGCGCCGGTGCAAAAGGGTATCTGCTTAAAGATGTGTCGCTAGAAACCCTGGTAGACACTATTACACAAATAACAAATGGCAAAACGCTGATTCAGCCCGCGGTGACCGAAAAAGTGTTACAAGGCTTGAAAGGACTGAACGTAGAATTTGAGTCGTTTGAAAATCCTGAGCCCCTTACTGAGAAAGAAGTCGAAATTCTCCGTTTGATCGCTGCGGGTTACAGTAATAAAGAAATTGCAGATGCGATGTTCAAATCAACAGGCACCATTAAGAACCAAGTTTCTTCGGTCATGGCTAAGCTTGGTGTACGAGATAGAACGAGGGCAGTGCTCAAGGCGTTAGAGCAGGGGGTTATTTAGTTATACTTTTATACAACATGCTAAAGAATAAGATACACAGGTTGGACCACTTGGTAAAATACAATCATAGGATCACATGTGATTTCGGAGAAGTACATGAGCAAGTGGTTAGTAGTTTTATCTTTAGTTTTCGGTGTGAGCACGACAGCTCACGCCAATTTGATTTTAAACGGTAGCTTTGAGAACAACGATATTAAGAGTAATAGCTGGAAAGCCTTCACTGCTGGAACAGTTGATGGGTGGAGCGGCACAAATATGGAGCTATGGGATAACTTCCAAGGGTTAAATGCATTTGATGGTAGCCAATATGCTGAGCTTAATGCCAATGGCAATAATGGCCGATACTTTATTTTTCAAAGCTTCTCTACTGAAGCAGATGCTACCTATGATGTGTCATTTGCTTATGCAGCACGAGGTAAAGGTGAAAGTTTTCAGCTAGACATATTCAGCGATACGGACAACATTTTGTTCAGTCAAGTGTTTGACGATCACGCCATTAAAACTTGGTCTGAATTCTACGGTGATTTTGTTGCGCAAACTGCGCTGACAACCATCCGTTTTTCTACCATCAATACAGGAACCTATGGCAATTTTGTTGATGATATCGTGGTAACTGAAGCGCCTAGATTAGCGAGTGTATCCAGTGTTTCAGTTAGTGAGCCAGCGAGCTTGGCTATTTTGCTACCTCTTTCAGCTTTTGCGTTTATAAGACGCAAGAGAGCCAAATAGATTTACACATATGGTAACTACAAAAAGGCCCGCATTTATGCGGGCCTTTGTTTTTTATTCTAAAATATCTGCGCTTTGGTTCTAATGCTTATTTATCCATATGCACAACAGAGCGGATACTTTCACCTTTATGCATTAAATCAAAGGCATTGTTAATGTCACCAAGACCCATGGTGTGAGTGATAAACTCTTGAAGACCAAAGTCACCATTTAAGTATTGCTCTACAATACCTGGCAGCTCTGAACGACCTTTAACACCGCCAAATGCAGAGCCGCGCCATACACGACCTGTCACTAACTGGAATGGGCGCGTTGAAATTTCTTGTCCTGCACCAGCTACACCAATGATCACAGATTCGCCCCAACCCTTGTGACAGCACTCAAGTGCAGAACGCATCACGTTGACGTTGCCGATACATTCAAACGAGTAGTCAACACCGCCGTCAGTCATTTCAACAATCACTTCCTGAATAGGCTTATCGAAATTCTGAGGGTTTACCACGTCAGTTGCACCAAGCTGTTTTGCTAGGTCAAACTTACTTTCATTAATATCAATACCAATAATGCGGCCGGCGCCTGCCATGCGTGCACCAATAATGGCAGATAGACCGATACCACCTAACCCAAAGATAGCAACCGTGTCGCCTTCTTGTACTTTCGCCGTTTTAAGCACGGCGCCCATACCGGTTGTCACACCACAGCCAAGTAAGCATACTTCTTCTAACGGGGCCGTTTTGTTTACTTTTGCTAGCGATATTTCTGGTAAAACCGTGTACTCAGAAAACGTTGAGCAGCCCATGTAATGATAAATTGGCTCACCATTTTTAGAGAAGCGGCTTGTGCCGTCTGGCATTAAGCCTTTACCTTGTGTTTCGCGCACCGCTTGGCAAAGATTAGTTTTGCCTGATTTACAGAACTTACATTCGCCACATTCTGCGGTGTAAAGAGGAATAACGTGATCACCAACTTCTACGCTGGTTACACCTTCGCCCACCATTTCAACAATACCACCACCTTCGTGGCCTAGAATTGAAGGGAATACGCCTTCAGGATCATCACCGGACAGCGTAAATGCATCAGTGTGGCATACGCCAGTTGCAACGATGCGTACAAGTACCTCGCCTTTCTTAGGAAGCTCTACGTCAACTTCTTCCATCTTTAACGGCTCACCCGGGCCCCAAGCCACCGCAGCTTTTGACTTGATATGAGTTTGACCTTCTTGCAATGAATCTTTAAACGATGTCATGTGATGACTCCTTAATCATAAATATACGATGATGTTTTATAGGCCAAAGTATAGGAGATGGATTACTAATGATAAATACAGTTTTAGTAAATCACTATTTCATATTTGTAATAATTGATTTGGACAAATAAAATGTACTTAAATAAATCAGCGCTGTGATGAACAACGCTAAACCAACGAGTGGCGATAATGAAATATCTAGAAGGTATAGCCGAATTTTGTGCCGTAGCTGACGTTGGTAATTTTACCGGGGCTGCCAATAAGCTAGATACGTCAGTGGCGCAGATAAGCCGTAAAGTCGCATCACTTGAAAAGCAGCTAGGCGTTAAATTATTACAGCGAACAACGCGCAGCGTATCGCTCACTGAAGCAGGTACGCAGTATTTTCAGCAGGCAATGCCAGCGTTAAAAGCGCTTGAAGATGCCCAGCTAGCTGTGAGCGCACTGCAAGCATCGCCGCAAGGGCTAATTAAACTTACCGCTCCCGTAGCGTTTGGCGAAGCCTTCATCGCGCCTTTGCTCAATACCTTCATGCAAAAGTATTCCGGCATTAGCGTGCAATGCACGTTCTCAAACGAAAAGCTCGATATTGTCGAGCAAGGCCTCGACCTTGCCATACGCATTGGCAAACTGGAAGACTCGACGCTGGTTGCAAAAAAGCTGGCTACACGTCATTTGTTTGTATGCGGAAGTAGGGATTATTTTAAAGAGCAAGGTCAACCCAAAAGTATTGAAGAGTTAAAAGAGCACTCGTTGCTGGTGGGGTCACAACCCTATTGGCGTTTACTTATCGATAATAAAATTCAATCAATTCCTGTACAGGGAAGAGTACGGTATAACAGCGGGAATGCCCTATGCAGCGCCGCGGTTGCTGGTTTGGGTATTGCACAGCTACCCGGTTTTTACGTGCGTAAAGCGCTAGCCTCTGGTCAGCTAATAGAGCTGTTTCCCGAGTACAAAGACAAGCAAGAGGCTATTTGGGCCGTATTTCCTTCAAACCGAAATGTTGCACCTAAAATTAGATTGCTGGTGGATTTTTTAGCTCAACATCTCATCTCAGACAGCTGATGTGTTTGTTTAAAAATAGTGATCGAAATACAGCGCCTGTATCTAAATATTCTTTAATAAAGGTGACATGCAGGTGATGAAGTGCACAATGATGAGGGAAAAATTAACGTACGCGGCGCTCGTGTACACAACTTAAAAAATATCAGTATTGATATACCGCGAAATGAAGTGGTGGTGTTTACCGGTGTATCTGGCTCAGGAAAATCTTCTTTGGCTTTCGGTACGCTTTACGCAGAAGCTCAGCACCGCTATTTAGATTCAATATCACCTTATGCCAGACGACTAATTGAGCAGGTGGAGAAACCTGACGTAGACGTGATTGACGGCTTACCGCCTGCTGTGGGCCTGCACCAGCGCCGGGGCGCACCTTCAGTTCGTTCTTCCGTTGGTAGTATCACCACGCTTTCTAATAGTCTGCGAATGCTTTATTCCCGGGCCGGGGATTATCCCAAAGGGCAGAGCATTGTCTACGCAGACGGGTTTTCTCCTAATACGCCCGAAGGTGCATGTGAACATTGTGACGGTATTGGAAAAGTTTTTGACACACAAGCTCATCGCCTTGTACCCGACGACAGCCTCACCATACGTGAGGGCGCTGTGGCAGCTTGGCCTGGTGCATGGCAGGGCAAAAACCTAGTAAGGGTATTGTTGTCGCTAGATATCGATGTTGATATTCCATGGCGTGAACTGCCTCAAAAAACGCGTGACTGGATCTTATTTACCGACGAAATGCCTCAGTTACCTGTATACCGAAACTATAACCTAGCGCAAACCCGTAAAGCACAACAAGAGGGCGAGCCTGCCAGCTACAATGGCAAGTTTATCAGCGCGCGACGTCATGTGCTCGATACGTTTAAAACCTCTCAAAAAGAGAAAATGAAGCAGCGAATTGCTCCCTTTATATCTGTTGAAGCATGTCCGGTTTGCCGTGGAAAAAAGCTTAAGCAAAATGCGCTGGCAGTGAAAGTTGATGGCTTAGATATTATTGAGTTTTCAAGGCTGCCACTACAGCAAGTTCACGAAAAGCTTCAGGCATTAAGAAAGTCAGTCAACGGTGATACTTCAGAGCGTGGTCAGGTGATACGCAATATTACGGGCGACCTTATTGAAAGAGTGAAGCCTATAATAGCACTTGGGCTTCATTACCTTTCGTTAGATAGAAGTACAACAAGTATATCAGTAGGCGAACTACAGCGATTGCGTCTGGCGACCCAGCTTAAATCGAATTTATTTGGCGTTGTCTTTGTTATGGATGAGCCTTCATCCGGTCTTCACCCTCGTGACGTAGAAGGGCTTATTCGCGCGCTTCACAATATTACCGAAACGGGAAATTCACTGCTCGTTGTCGAGCACAACCCTTACGTCATCAAAGGCGCTAACTGGGTTGTAGATGTAGGACCTAGAGCGGGAGTGAACGGAGGTGAGCTTGTCTATAGTGGGCCGGTTAAAGAATTAGCAAGCACAAAAAACTCTTTAACGGCAGACTATGTCTTTAACAATAAAGCCCTAAACCAGCGTATCAAGTGTAAATCGTCAGGGGTATTGCGTTTAAAAGACGTGTCCAGAAATAATGTCAGCCATGTTGATATTGATATTCCACTAGGTGTGATGACCTGTGTCACTGGCGTTTCCGGCTCTGGAAAGTCGAGTTTAATTAGCCAAGCATTAGTTGAGTTAGTCAAAGGTGGTTTAAACTCTGCTGAGAAAGAAGGGATGCGAGCGAATGAAACGAGAGAAACGGAAGAAACGAAAGAACTGCTTACTGACGCCAATTCGCTTCTTACTAACGACACTTTTTCACATAAAAGTGAACCGCAACAAGGCTTTATTGAAAGCGGACTTGAAGAGTTAAGTCGTATAGTTGTGGTAGATCAGTCTCCAATCGGCAGGACACCCCGTTCAACTTTGGCAACCTATACCGGCATATTTGATCAAATCAGAAGTTTATTTGCTTCAACCGAAGAAGCAAAATCCCGTGGTTACGATGCGGGTCATTTCTCGTTTAACGTTGCAAAAGGGCGATGCTCACATTGTGAAGGCTTGGGTGTGGTATCGGTAGAACTACTGTTTATGCCGAGTGTTTATTCCCCCTGTACTGTTTGTAACGGTCAGCGTTTTAACGATAACGTACTGGAAGTTGGTTACAACGAGCATTCTATCGCTGATGTATTATCGCTTACGGTTGAAGAAGCACTATCTGTATTTAGTGGTAATCAAGTTATTACGCGGGGACTTAAAACGCTAATGAACGTAGGGCTTGGCTATCTAACCCTTGGGCAAAGTGCCACTGAATTATCAGGTGGCGAGGCGCAGCGCATTAAATTAGCGTCAGAACTTAAACGTGCTCAAAATGCTAATACCCTATACGTGCTTGATGAACCTACAACAGGTTTACATCTCTCAGACACTGCATTACTTATGCAGCATTTAAGCACGTTAGTTGAAGCGGGGAATACTGTGGTGATGGTTGAGCACAATATGCAGGTGGCTGGGGCTTGCGACTACATTATTGATATGGGGCCAGGCGCTGGTGATGAGGGAGGAGAAATAGTTGCTGAAGGCAGACCAGAGGAGGTTGCCAAAGTTCAGCAAAGTGCAACAGCCCCATTTTTGAAGGCGAGTTTGGCTTAAAGAAAGGTTTTGATTGAGTGAGTTAGGTTTGAATGATCTTAGAAATAAGGGGTTGTTCAAAGCTATTTGAGTACTAGTAAGCCAACAAAGAAACTGCTTGAACTCGTATTTGTACCTTAAAAAGAAATAATAATTAAAGAGTGTTGCATTTTTTGCAACACAGTGTAGTGAAAACTGCGGTTGACATATAGACGTCTATACGGCAAATTGCTTGTATGAAAAAGATTCTACTTACTCGCACCACCATTATGTTAATTACCACCTTAAAAAGGGCGGTCGCTGACTAGTGCAAGTAAGCAAAAGACAACGAAAGCCCGCCTAACACAGAGCGGGCTTTTTTTTACACACGTTTTAGCATGCGTAACCTTAAGGAGCAGCATATGAAAGTCTTAAAGTTTGGGGGTTCTTCTCTAGCCGATGCACCGCGATACATGCGCGTTATGGAGATTAGCACGGCGACCCACCAAACCGACGGTGCTGCGGTTGTACTCTCTGCCCCAAAGGGGGTAACGAACGCGCTTTCACTACTATGTGAACAAGCAGCCGCGGGTGAAGATTTCCAGCCGTTATTCAATAAGTTGAACGACACGGTTACCGGCATCGCCAACAACCTAAACGAAGAACTCGACGGGTTTGCACATGCAAGCGTGGTAGAATTCATTAATAGTCACCTTTCAGTACTAAAACAGCACCTTGAAGGTATAAAGCTGCTTGGTGTTGCACCTGATAATGTTGCTGCCGGTATTCTAAGTATTGGTGAGTACATCTCGGTGACGCTTTTTAGCGCTATGCTATCTGCCAAAGGTATCGCTAATCGCGTTATTGACCCGGTTAAGTATGTGCTGGCCGAAGGCGATTACCTAGACAGCATTGCCGATGTGTCGCTTAGTAAAGCGCGCTTTTCAGATGTGCCTACTGACGGCAGTGAATTTCTTGTCATGCCGGGGTTTGTAGCTGCTAACGAAGCGGGCGAGAAAGTCACGCTTGGGCGTAACGGCTCAGACTATTCAGCGGCCATTTTAGCGGCGTGTATAGACGCAAACTGCTGTGAAATTTGGACAGACGTAGACGGTGTTTATAACGCTGACCCGAATCAAGTTGAAGGGGCAGTGCTGTTAGACAAGCTTACCTATCAAGAAGCGATGGAGCTGTCTTATTTCGGTGCCAAGGTACTTCATCCGAAAACTATCGGTCCTATTGCCCAACACCACATCCCGTGTTTGATCAGAAACACACTAAACCCAGCTGCGCCAGGTACGCTAATCAGCAATGAGAAAAGCGAGGTGTGGACGTCAGTTAAAGGTATTTCACAGCTTGATAACGTCACCATGTTTAACGTTGCAGGCCCTGGCCTTAAAGGCATGGTAGGTATGGCAAGTCGTGTGTTTGAGGTGATGTCGAACGCCAATATTTCAATAAGCCTTATTACCCAGTCTTCTTCAGAATACTCAATCAGTTTCTGTATCCAAAGCAAAGACGCCAGCCGAGCGTTAACGCTTCTTGAAGATGCGTTCGCGCTAGAGCTTCAAAATCAATTGCTAGATCCTATTGAAGTGCGTCATGACCTAGCCATTGTTACTTTGGTTGGTGACGGTATGCGTCAAACCAAAGGGTTGGCTGCGCGTTTCTTTAACTCGCTTGCCCAAGCGCGCGTAAACAACGTAGCCATTGCTCAAGGCTCTTCAGAGCGCTCTATTTCAACGGTAATTGAAAGTAAGCGTGCTAAGAAAGCAGTAAAAGTCATTCACCAGAATTTTTTCTCTGACCGCCATACCATCGACGTATTCCTAGTAGGGTGTGGCAATGTGGGAACCGAACTGCTAGGTCAAATTGAAAAACAACAGCCTGCGTTGTTAAAACGCAATGTACAGCTGAGAGTTTATGGCATTGCAAATAGCAGGAAACTGCTGTTAAACAGTCAAGGGATTGATTTAAGCGGTTACTGGAAAGCGGCACTTGAATCGGCAAGTGAAGGATTAAGCGTAGAACGCCTGCATCAGTTCGCTAATGACAATAGTCTGGTAAACCCGGTGATTGTTGACTGTACTAGTCACGAAGCGATTGCAGAGCAATATGTTGATATGATGGAAAGCGGTTTTCACGTAGTAACGCCAAATAAAAAGGCGAATACGAGCGCTATGTCTTACTACCGCAAGCTTCGCAAGACCGCGCAATCGACAAATCGTCAGTATCTTTACGAAACCACTGTCGGCGCAGGGCTACCGGTTATTGATAACTTGCAAAAGCTATTCAGCGCCGGCGACACCTTACACCGCTTTGAAGGAATTCTATCGGGCAGTTTGTCTTATGTATTTGGCAAACTTGAAGAGGGCATGAGCCTGTCGCAAGCGACACAAACAGCCAAAGACAACGGCTTCACAGAGCCTGATCCGCGCGATGACTTAAGCGGCATGGACGTAGCGCGCAAGCTGCTTATCATGGCTCGTGAAGCTGATTTAGCGTTAGAACTATCTGACATTGAAATTGAGTCTGTACTGCCAAAAGGTTTTGCCGAAGATTGTTCAATTGACGAGTTTATGCAGCAGCTGCCAGAGTTAGATGCGTCGTTTGGTGAAAAGGTTGAAGCGGCTAAAGCCGAAGGTAAAGTACTTCGTTATATCGGCAGCATTGAAGACGGAAAATGCAGAGTAAGCATTCAGGCTGTACCGGCAAGTAACCCTCTTTCGCAGGTAAAAGACGGTGAAAACGCGCTGGCGATTAACAGTGACTACTATAGCCCAATCCCTTATGTAATTAGAGGATATGGAGCAGGTGGTACGGTAACAGCAGCAGGGGTGTTTGCTGACATTCTGCGTACTATGCCGTGGAAGCAAATGGCGCACTAAGGGCTAAATAACGCTTAGCTTGCTTAGCGTAGATAGGCGGCTAAAGTAAGATATTCGAAGTTGTGACTTAGGCCAGTAATGTTGTGGCATCGATTTAAAGCGCTAATTTATTGAGCTAATTTGAAGCGCTAATATAAAGAGCGCGCCACAAGCGAAGTAAGAGTAATAATATGAAAGCATTCACGGCCTTTGCGCCGGCATCAATTGGAAATGTGAGCTTAGGCTTTGACGTACTGGGCGCAGCGCTTGCGCCCGTTGATGGCACTAAGCTAGGTGATGAAGTTGAAATAAAGGCGGCTGAGTCATTTTCACTAGAAACGGTGGGGCGCTTTGCTCACAAACTCCCGGGCGATGCAGACAGTAATATTGTAACCAAGTGCTATCACTATTTCTGTGAGCAAATGGAAAAGGCTGGAAAAACAACCTCTCCTGTTGCGCTTACGCTTCATAAAAACCTTCCAATAGGCAGCGGGTTGGGTTCAAGCGCAAGCTCTATAGTGGCAGCGTTTGCAGCGCTAAATGCTTACTTCGACACCCCGTTCGATGAAGATACTCTGCTTATAATGATGGGCGAATTAGAAGGCCAAATAAGCGGTAGTATTCACTATGATAATGTTGCTCCCTGTTACTTAGGTGGTATGACGTTAATGACAGGTAGCGATGCGCCGGTCACACTGTCGTTGCCTTTAAACGACGAATGGTACTATGCCGTCTGTTATTCAGGCATTAGCGTATCAACGGCGGCTGCTCGCGATATCTTGCCTAAACAGGTGGAAATGGCGAAGGCACTAACCTTTGGTCGACAGCTAGGTGTGTTTGTACATGCCTTACATGTAGGTAACTTTGATTTGGCAGCATCGGTAATGAACGATGTTATAGCCGAACCTTACAGAAAATCGCTACTGCCTGGCTTTGATGACGCTCGTGCGTTTAGTGAGCAAGCGGGTGCGCTCGCTTTTGGTATTTCTGGCTCGGGACCTACGGTTTTTGCCGTGTGTCCAAGTAAAGCGCAGGCGGAAAAAGTCGCCGCCTATTTAACAGAGAACTATATTCAAAATGAAGATGGCTTTAGCCATGTGTGCCAAATACCAAGCCAAGGCACCATTGTTTCTTAAGGTACATAGCTTTTTAAGGTACATAGTTTGTTAAAGGCAAATGATTTCCTAAAAGCACAATAATTTTTTAAAAGATTAAAAGGGCAGAGTACTTGCCCACATAAAAAGGTAACAGCAAGTGGAATTGGTAAATTTAAAAGATTCATCGGACACAGCAAATTTTGCTGAAGCCGTTAAGCGGGGCTTAGGTAAAAACCAAGGGCTTTATTTTCCAGAGCATATTCCTACCCTAGACAATATTGACGAATTGTTGGAAAAGCCGTTTGTAGAGCGCAGTATTGAAGTACTTCGCGCCCTTATCGGCGATGAGCTGAATAATGGCGAGCTAGAAGAAATTGTTCAGACCGCATTTGCTTTTGGTGCACCAGTTGAGCAG
This sequence comes from Alteromonas sp. G4i13, assembly GCF_054960505.1. Taxonomy (NCBI): domain Bacteria; kingdom Pseudomonadati; phylum Pseudomonadota; class Gammaproteobacteria; order Alteromonadales; family Alteromonadaceae; genus Alteromonas; species Alteromonas sp. G4i13. The sequence continues at coordinate 98,888 of NZ_JBHNYX010000012.1, forward strand.
GTCAACGATAACGTATATTGCTTAGAGCTTTTCCATGGCCCAACGCTGGCGTTTAAAGATTTTGGCGGCCGCTTTATGGCGCAAACCCTGTCGCGTATTAGCGAAGGGAAGCCAGTTACCATTCTAACAGCGACTTCAGGTGATACCGGCGCAGCGGTCGCACATGCATTTCACGGCATCGACAATATCAACGTGGTTATTTTGTTTCCAAAGGGCAAGATTAGCGCGCTGCAGGAAAAGCTATTCACTACGCTAGGCGGTAACATTCATACCGTTGCTGTTGAGTCAGACTTTGACGCATGCCAATCACTCGTAAAAACCGCGTTTGACGACCCTGACGTACGTGAAGGCCTTCACCTGAACTCAGCAAACTCAATCAACATCAGCCGTTTACTAGCGCAGGTTTGCTATTACTTTGAAGCAGTAAGTCAGTTGCCAAAAGAGAAACGAGACCAACTCGTTATTTCAGTACCTAGCGGTAACTTTGGTAACCTTACGGCTGGCATGATTGCTAAATCGTTAGGTTTACCTATAAAGCGTTTTATCGCAGCAACTAACTTAAACGACACGGTACCTCGCTACCTTAAAACCGGCGAGTGGGAACCTAAGGCGACGGTTGCGACCATGTCTAACGCAATGGATGTGAGTCAGCCTAATAACTGGCCGCGAATAGAGGCGCTTATTGAGCGCGGCTATATCGATAAAGCGTGTCTTAAAGGTGAGATGGTTGACGAAGAATATACGCAGCTTGCTATGCGTCAATTAGCGCAACAAGGCTATACCAGCGAGCCACATGCCGCGATTGCCTATCGCGCAGTAAGTCACGACTTAGAAGACGGCGAAATTGGTTTGTTCTTAGGAACAGCGCACCCGGCTAAGTTCAGAGAAACCGTTGAAAACGTGCTAGGTAATCCAATCAGCTTACCGAAAGCGTTGGCCGATGTAGCAGGCGAAGACAGCTTAGCGGTAGACTTGCCAGCGTCTTATGATGCACTTAAGCAGCATATGATGGATTTGCTTAAGTAATGACACCCTCGGCTACAACATGGCAAAGCGCGCTTAGTGATGAAAAGCAAAAAGACTATTTTGTTACGTTGCTTGAGCGCGTGAAGCACGCTCGTGAAGCGGGAAGCGTTATCTACCCGCCTCAGTCTGACGTATTCAATGCGCTTAAATACACGCCGCTAGACGAAGTTAAAGTCGTGATCTTAGGTCAAGATCCGTATCACGGTCCTAATCAAGCCCATGGACTTTGTTTTTCAGTAAAAGCTGGCGTTAAAACACCGCCATCGCTTAAAAATATGTACAAAGAGCTGTTGTCTGACATTGATGGTTTCACCGAGCCTAATCACGGCACGCTGACGTCGTGGGCGGAGCAGGGCGTATTGCTACTTAATACTGTATTGACCGTTGAGCAGGGCAAAGCACATAGCCACGCGAAATGGGGATGGGAAATCTTCACCGATAAGGTTATCGATGTAGTCAATGAGCACTGCCAAAACGTTGTGTTTCTTCTGTGGGGAAGCCATGCGCAAAAGAAAGGTAAGCACATTAACCGTGAAAAACACCACGTTTTACATGCGCCTCATCCGTCGCCACTCTCAGCACACAGAGGCTTTTTAGGTTGCAAACACTTCAGCCAAACAAACGAATACCTTATTGCTAAGGGCAAAGAACCCATTAATTGGCAGGTATAGTACTGGCACAAATAGCAGCTAGCCACACAGCAAGTGTGATTGCCCCATTCAGCGCCCTATCAATAGCTAGCTCACTAGATAAATGCCTAAATAGCTATGAGACATGTTATGCGGTCTGGCCGCAATTAGGCACAGAGCATATTCCTTAGCTAATACGCTATTACATAGAGCCAGCGAAGAGACACCATGCTTGCAAGTGAAGCATTTACAGCACGCTAGAAAGTAAAAAGGCCGCCTGTGTAACAGGCGGCCTTCGTTTTATCTTTCCAGTGTCTCTAGCTCGTACTCGAAACCACAGTCGAGTTCGGCCAGTTCTTTTTCTAATTTGTAGCGATCTTGTAGCGCTTCGATTTCTCTCCACTTACGTTTTTTGCTTTTGGTTTTTGCTGGGCTTGCTTCGATGTCTAACATGGCAAATAGATCTGATTTATCCACTGGGATCTCCTTTTTATACCACTACAACTAATACAGAGTTTTTGTTTTTAATTCCCTCTGTACAATTTTGTATCACAGCCGCCACTAAAATAAAATAGTTTAATTTACCTTTTATTAACAAATTGTGACGATATGATGACAACGGTAAGGAAATGTCCAGTGTGTTTAAAGCGTGAACAATAACTGTATGTAATTGATCCTATTTGTTTTGTTAGTAATCAATTGTACAGTGTTACGGATATCAAAAATGTCTGTCGTATTGTTGATGAAAACCGCAACAAAAAACGGCTAGCTTCCGAAAAAGCTAGCCGTTCAGTTTGTTATTTGCACCAATTGGGTGATTTTAAATCACCTCGCATTCCTTATTTTGGTGCATTCGCTGCTCTGAATTTGGCAATCAATTGTTGTGTTGAAGCGTCGAAATTATCTTTGTCTGCCTCACCTTGAATGCCTGCAAGTACTTGGTTTCCTAGTACTTTACCTAACTCAACGCCCCATTGGTCGAATGAGTTAAGGTTCCAGATAACACCCTGAACGAATACCTTATGTTCATACATTGCAACCAGCGCGCCAAGTGTTTTAGGCGTAAGGCTATCAAACAAGAAAGTATTGCTAGGCTTGTTGCCAGGCATGGTTTTATGAGCGGCCAAGCGTTTGCGTTCAGCGTCGTCTAGGCCTTTACCGTCAAGGTCTGCATAACACTCTTCAAAGGTTTTACCCTGCATTAGTGCCTGGGTTTGACCAAAACAGTTAGACGCAAGCATAGCGTGATGCGTGTCGTCCTGGTTAGGAACGTTAAGTGGCAACATGAAGTCTGCTGGGATAACGCCAGAACCTTGGTGAATAAGCTGATGGAAGCTATGCTGGCCGTTTGTACCTTCACTGCCCCAAATAATTGGGCCAGTAGGGTAATCTACGTGCTCACCTTCTTGCGTCACTTCTTTACCATTACTTTCCATATCTAACTGCTGTACGTAAGCTGGTAAGCCGCGAAGATAGTGATAGTAAGGTAATAAAACGTGTGATTGCGCGTCGAAGAAGTTTCTGTACCACACACCTAACAGTGCAAGTAGAACAGGCATGTTTTCTTCTAGCGGTGCGGTTGTGAAATGGGTGTCCATGTCAAACGCACCTTCAAGTAAGCCTTTGAAGTTTTCAAACCCAAGGGCTAGCGAGATAGGCAGGCCAATGGCAGACCACAGTGAGTAACGACCGCCAACCCAATCCCACATAGGGAAAATATTGTCGGCGCTAATACCAAACTCGGTGGCTGCTTTAACGTTTGAAGACACGGCTACAAAGTGTTTAGCAATATCTTCTTGTGTACCGCCAGACTTTAAGAACCAGTCTTTAGCTGTAAGTGTATTTTGAAGCGTCTCTTGGGTAGAGAACGACTTTGATGACATGACCACCAAAGTTTCTTCAAAATCTACGCCAGATAGCACATCGTGAATGTGGCAACCGTCAACATTGGCAACAAAGTGAACCTTCACAGCATCGACTGTATGCGGCTTAAGTGCCTCGGTCATAATCTTAGGACCAAGGAACGAACCACCAATACCAATTGCCACAATGTGCTTGATAGGCTTGCCGGTATAACCTTTGTGTTCACCGCTGTGAACCGATGCAGTAAACGCTTCAATTTTTGCAAGCGTAGCATGCACTTCAGGCATTACGTCTTCGCCATCTACCAGTACTTTACGGTCTGAGAAATTACGAAGTGCGGTGTGAAGCACAGCGCGACCTTCTGTTGAGTTAATCTGCTCACCAGAAAACATCGCGTCGCGAAGGGCTTCTAGTTTGCATGCTCGAGCAAGGTCAAAAAGCCCTTTAAGCGCCTCGTCGTTTACACGGTTTTTGGAGTAATCAAGAAAAATGCCGCATGCTTCAAGCTGCATTTTATCCGCGCGATTTGCATCTTGTGCAAACCAGTCGCGCATATGCGAATCTTTTACCGCTGAAGCAAGTTCAGACAGTTTTTTCCATTCGGGAAGAGAAGTTAAAGCACTCATGGTTTCTATGGCCCTTACGCGCTTAGCTTTTCGCGAAGCATGGTTTCAAGTTTTTCCTGATCTGCGGCGAAGTTGCGGATGCCTTCAGATAGCTTTTCGGTTGCCATTGCATCTTCGTTCATTGCCCAGCGGAATTCGCTTTCTGTTAAGCGGTCACCTGGTGTTTTTGTAGCGCCATTGTCTTTAAGTTTAACCTCTAGATCGCCAGGCTCGTTTGCCAGTTCTTCTAGCAGTGCTGGGCTAATGGTTAGACGATCACAACCTGCCAACGCTTGAATTTCACCAATGTTACGGAAGCTTGCGCCCATCACTACGGTATTGTAGCCGTGGTCTTTGTAGTAGTTATAAATTTTAGTTACAGATACTACGCCTGGATCTTCATCTGGTGCGTAAGACTCAGTACCGGTCGCTTTTTTGTACCAGTCTAAAATGCGCCCTACGAATGGAGAGATAAGATAAACACCGGCCTCTGCACAAGCTTGTGCTTGGGCGAAGCTAAATAGAAGCGTTAAGTTACACTGAATGCCTTTCTTCTCTAGCTCTTCTGCTGCCTGAATACCTTCCCAAGTAGAGGCAATTTTAATAAGAATGCGTGACTTATCGATACCCGCGTCTTCATATAGCTGAACCAAACGTTCCGCTTTTTCGATAGTAGCGGCAGTGTCGAACGATAGGCGTGCGTCTACTTCGGTTGAGATTCGGCCTGGAATCGTTGCAGAGATTTCTTTACCAATGGCTACCGCTAGTTTGTCTGCGGCATCAGTAAGCTGCTGGTCGGCGTCGTTTGACTGAAGTTTTGCCCATGCTACAGCATCATCAATTAGGCTTGCATATTGAGGAAGACCAGCCGCTTTTAAAAGTAGCGACGGGTTAGTTGTGGCATCGACTGGTTGATACTTTTTAATGGCATCGATGTCGCCCGTGTCGGCAACAACGGTAGTGATATCACGTAATGAAGCTAACTGATTGCTCATAATTCTCTCTGTTCTTTATCAAAATAAATTTGGACAACTAGCTGGAAAAGCCAGTTGAATAAAACGGTTCGCTTGCGCGTGTGTAGGGCTTCGCGCTTACGTTCTTTTTTACCAGTTCTTAGTTCTTTAATAAGTACTGGTACATGCAGCGCTTTGGTAATTGAGGTACGTTCACGGAGGGTGTATCTCAATTATTGTTTGAATAATTATTTGTAACGCTATTTATATCAAACCCGTGTGACAATTCATACATTGAATAGCGACAAAATGGCTAATCGGATTTCTCTGTTAAGCCAATTTACGTCTTTCTTATGCCATTTTGCTTTTTGGAGCGTATCAGGTGGTACAATGTTGTTGAAAACCTAAGGAGTCGAAATGTTAGTTGTAGTATCCCCAGCAAAAAATTTAGATTTTGAAAGCGAAATTCCTGTGAGCCAGTTCACTCAGCCTGCCATGCTTGAAGACACTGAACGTTTGATGGAAGTTTGCCGCACCTTATCGCCTGCTGACTTATCATCGCTGATGAAGATAAGCGACAAGTTAGCAACGTTGAACGCCAACCGTTTTGCTGAGTTTTCTACGCCATTTTCGCCCGATAATGCACGCCAAGCAATGTATGCGTTTAATGGTGATGTGTATACTGGGTTAGATGCTTACTCGCTTGATAGCGAAACGGTAGAATATGCGCAAAAACATCTTCGAATTTTGTCTGGCCTATACGGATTGCTTCGTCCTTTAGATTTAATGCAGGCCTATCGTTTAGAAATGGGCACTAAATTAGCAAATCCTGAAGGTAAAGACCTGTATGCGTTTTGGGATGATCGCATTACTTATGTGCTAAATAAGGCATTAGAAGCGCAGGGTGACAACGTGTTGATCAACCTTGCTTCAAATGAGTACTTTAAAGCAGTGAAGAAAAAGTCTTTAGATGGCATGATCATTACGCCAACGTTTAAAGACTGCAAGAACGGTCAGTATAAAATTATCAGTTTCTTTGCGAAGAAAGCCCGTGGTTTAATGGCGCGTTATATTCTTGAAAACCGTGTAGAAGACGTACAAGGTCTGAAAAACTTCGACGTAGATGGCTATGTGTTTAGCGAAGAACAAAGCTCTTCAACTGAACTTGTGTTTCTGCGTAACCAGGAAAGTTAATAACACCCGTTCATCCATAATCACCTTAAAAGTAGGACATAAATTTGAGCATATTAGTTCGCAATTTACCTAAAACATTTACTCAGGAGAATCTTGAAGACTTGTTTTTCGAGTTTGGCACCATAGCGTCGTGCGACTTGGTGATGGATGAGGCTACTGGCTTATCGAAAGGCTTTGGTTTCGTAGAAATGAGCACGCAAGAAGAAACCGATAAAGCCATTGAAAAACTTAACGCCAAAGTTATCGACGGTAAGAAAATTCGTGTTAAGTGGTCAAATCAAGAGAAGAAGCAGGCTGAAGCGATAGCTAGTGCGCCAGCGCCCAAAAGAGACATTCCCGAAGATGTATGGGGAAGTGCTTCTAGCAATAACTCTGATCGTGAAAACGACGCCGAGTAATACCGAGGGAATACAACTAACAAGCGCTGACAACAAAGGTTGTCAGCGCTAAACCTTCATTTAACCAGATACGGTTGCTGTTTGTACTTGAGTATTGCGAGCAGTCATAACAATGGCCAGCCACACCAGTACACCACCACCGGCAAGCGCTAGGCCTACCCAACCCGTTGATGTATAGCCATAACCTGCTGACAGTGTCATTCCTGCCAACCAAGGGCCAAGCGCATTAGCGGTGTTAAAAGCCGCATGGTTCATGGCGCCGGCTAAAGTCTGAGCCTCGCCAGCGACGTCCATAAGCCTTGTTTGCAGCGGCACCACCATGCCACCACCGATACCAATGAAAAACAGTGATGCTGCCATTAAGTATGGATTCCCCATCGACGCAGCGTAAGCTGCAGCTGATAGGCCCAGTAAAACCTGAAACGTAATCGCTGACGTCAGTAGCCTGCCTTCAGAATAGCGGCCTGCAATAATATTGCCCAAGGTTACGCCTATGCCATAGATAAGCAATGTGGCCGAGATTCCCCACTCAGGTGAAGAGGTTGTATTGAGGTAAGAGGCACTGAAGTAAGAGTACACGGAGAACATGCCACCAAAGCCAATAGCGCCCATGAGTAATACCAGCAGCACGTCTTTGTTTTTCAGAGCTTTAAGCTCGGTTAGCGGTTTGGCATCTGGATTAGGGCCGCGGTACGGTGCGGTTTTCCAAACCATTAATGCAGTAACTAACGCAAAGGCTGAAATAATAAAGAAGCCAGTTCGCCATCCGAACATTTGCCCAATACCGCTAATTGACGGCACACCAATAATATTGGCAATAGCCAAGCCTAAAATGACGTTACTGACCGCTTGCGCCCGTTTATTCTTACCGGCAATGTCTGCAGCAAAGAGCATGGCAATGCCGAAGTAAGCGCCATGAGGTAGGCCAGCAATAAAGCGCGCTATGTTCATTGTCCATTCTGACCACGCTAGTGCTGTTAGCAAGTTTCCGCCAGCATAAAATACCATCATTGAAATAAGCATGGTGCGTCTTGCAAGCCTGGAAAAAAAGATAGTGATAAGCGGCGCGCCCACTACAACACCAATGGCATAAGCACTAATTGCGTGACCGGCGACATTTTCAGTAATGCCAAAATCTTCTGCAAAGTAAGGCAATAAACCCATTGCCGCAAATTCACTGCAACCAATCACAAAGGTTCCGAAAGCCAGCCAAAAGGTTATAGTGGCCAGTGAGTATTCACCCAACGCTGAGTGCTGCTCTGAAGATGCCTGCTTTGAAGAGGCTTGGTCAGAAAGAATCTTGTCAGTTTGATTCGTCATAAACGTCCTTTTGTTCATTGAGTTCAATCAATCACTTACTTTGTGGCTGTTTTAGCGAGGGTCTGTTGAGCTTTGCTGTGCATTTTTACAATGTCTGTGTGTCATCAAAGATAAAAGACTCTCAGCAGACTAGCGCTTTGATGAAACGCAAAAACCGGCTCAACGGAATGTTTGCCGGTTCTCTTCGAATAGTCGCCCTTATCATCGATAATATTTAGCAACCGTCGGTAATATTTAGCAATGATCAACAGCCCACAGGTTCGTGCTTTTCGTATTCGTTTACTGCAAGAGATCGTAGCATCGCTCAGATAGCAAGTAACGGTAACTGATAAGGTTTCTTAATCAATTCAGCGATTTAAATGTAGTGCTTTTGTTAATAAATTACGTCGGACCTTTTGCGTTAGAAACTCGAATGGGCGTTTAAGAAAATCGAAGGTGACTGTTTTCTGTGCACAAATATTGGTTACCTTTTAGTTCATCACTTTGTCATCTTTTAACATTTGTCACGTATTCCAGTCGTGGCGTGAGCACAACGCCGTATCTATGCCTCCATTGAAAACAAACTTCTTGACTTTGAGGTGTTCTATATATAGAACGTTCTTTAAATGGAACAACATTAAATTGGTAAGGTGTGAATCAATCAACGCTCAACATCCTCGGAAGGCATTTGCAGAAACTCAGGCAAGACAAAGGTGTCTCGCTGTCGCAATTGGCAGCAGGGGCAGGTATCGCTAAATCTAACCTTTCAAGATTGGAGCAGGGCAACGGCAACCCGACGCTAGACACCATTTGGCGGTTAGCTAAACAACTAGACGTTCCGTTCGGTCAGCTAGTTCAGCCTCTTAGCGCAAGCGTTGGAGAAAAGGGCGTAGAAGTTCGTTTAATTGAGCAAGGACAAGGTATCCCGAACGTTGATGCTTATTGGATGTCGGTTGCACCCAATACTTTTCGAGAGGCAGAAGCTCACGCCACAGGAACAGAAGAAACGATTACCGTTGTTAGCGGCTCTCTGGAAGCTGGGAATAGTGGAAATACTCAATGGCTGCATCCGGGTCAAAGTTTAGCATTTAACGCTGATTTGCCCCACGTATACAAAACGGGAGACGAGTGGGCGACATGTCTTATCACAATCGTTTATCACAAAGAGGCAAAGGAATGAGCCAACTTTCATCAAAAAGTGGACTTAAGCAAGGGGTTATTGACGGGTTACCTTTGTTAGGTGGCTATATTCCGGTAGCCATTTCATTTGGCGTGATCGCAGTTCAAGCCGGTTTTTCTACGCTGGAAGCCACGCTAATTTCCATATTCATTTACGCAGGCGCGTCGCAGTTTCTTTTGGTAGCCATGGTGGCATCAGGTGCGCCACTTTGGCTAGCGGTTTGTATGACGTTATTAGTTAATGTACGTCATGTGGTTTATGCGCCCAACTTGGTGCCTTATTTACCGCAAAGTAAAGCTTGGCCCTATTTAATGCACGGCCTTACTGACCAGATTTTTGCGCTAGCCCATACTCGCTTGCCGCTAATGGACGATGCTAAAAAGGTAGATTGGTTTAAAGGTGTATCGATGGTGGCGTGGCTTAGTTGGATCGTAGGGACAGCGCTTGGCGGTATCGCAGGGGACTCCCTTACCCAACAATGGCCAATATTAGACAGCGTGATGCCCTTTGCCTTACCTGCACTTTTCCTTGTGCTACTCGCGCCTAAATTCTCAAGTAAATTATGGAGCGCTACCTTGTTCGTTACAATGACGGCGGCTCTCTTCTTGGCTCTCAGCGCCTTTAAAAACGCTGCAATTCCACTGGCAGCACTATGCGGTGCGATAACCTTTTATCTTCTCACCTCGCACGTTGAAAGGAAGCAATCTCATGCACGTTGATATTTGGATAGCTATTGTTGTAGCGGCCATCGGAACATATGCATTGCGCGTAGTACCGTTGCTGTGGACTCAGCGTCACTTTAATAAACACAAGGCCAATAACACTGAGGCGCGTTTACCTACGTGGCTAAGCGTGTTAGGGCCGTTAATGATTGCCGCTATGCTAGGAGCGTCACTTATTCCAAAAGCACCGTCAGCGGCGAGTTGGATTGCAACCGCAATAGGCACTGTTGTCACTGTGCTTGTTTGGCGCAAATTCAAAAGCTTAGGGCTGCCAGTGTTTTGCGGCGTGCTTTCTTTTGGTGTGGCTTTTGGTATCGCTTTGGTTTAGCGTTGGGCGTAGATGTTAAGTTGCTGGGCTAAGACTTATTCTTACCCAAGGCTTTCTCGCCCCAAATTTCTTCCAAGCGCTGGTCACGCCCACAGTTCCATCGGTAGAACTTATAGCGAACGGGACTTTTTTTATAAAAATCTTGATGGCCAATTTCGTCGCCTTTTATCGGATAAAAGGTAGAAGCATCGAGTATGGGCGTTACCACCTTTTTATTGGGAAATTGGGCTACCACGTCAGCTTTTGTTTTTTCTGCTATAGCACGTTCTTTATCGTTTGCTACAAAGATGGCGCTTAAGTAACTGGGTCCCTTATCACAAAACTGACCTCGGTCATCGAAAGGGTCAATGTTCACCCAAAAATGATCGAGAATATCATTATAAGAAAGCATTTCGCCGTCGTAGGTGATCTTTACCGCCTCAAAGTGTCCCTTGTGATTGCCATTATAAGTCGGATTTGGCGCGCTTCCGCCAGTGAACCCCGACACCACATCAGTAACCCCGTCTAGCTTTTCAAAATCAGACTCCATGCACCAAAAGCAGCCCCCAGCTAGAATGGCCTCGTCGGCACTTGTTGATGGCGTAAAAACCGAAGCGCTCAACGCTGTGCTAATAAAAACTGCAGAAAGTGTTAATTTCATCATTCACCTTTTATGTGTTGGTTTAACGTTGTAGCGACCTTCGCGTTTAATTCGTCAGACCCCAGCTTGCGAAGATATACGGTTAACAAATAAAGAACGGTTTAAGCTGAAATTAATTTCATCGCGGTGCAGCGAGTTAATTCCATTTTTGTTTTACAAGCGTACATTTTTTCTAAGCGCACATTGCGAAGCTTGAGGCTTTGCGCGAAAGCATAGGTACTGAAAAAGACTAAAAGGATGTAAGTAAAATTTTCATCTCACTCTGTAGTCTTCTTTCAAAAAGGGAACTGTCTCTGATTCCACCATTTACAAGATGAGGCTGTAAAGCCGCTATGACAAGGGATAGAGCGATTTCTTATGATCGGCAGAGCACTTGCATCTTATCCAACTACATGAAAATCAGTTTAGTTAAAATGAAAGGAAAGATGATATGTCGATAGTCAAATCAGGTAGTGCAGATTACAAACCGCTAGGTAAAAAGGGAAAGGGGAGCATTTCTACACAAACCGGTGCTTTATCGAACCAGCCTTATGGTTTTAACACGCGGTTTGAAGATGGAAAGGGAACCAACCCCGAGGAATTAATTGGTGCGGCGCATGCGAGTTGCTTCACCATGGCACTCTCTTTTGCGCTTTCAGACGCGGGATACAATGACGGCGAGTTAAATACCACTGCAAAAATCAGTTTAGAGAAAAACGATGACGGCTTTGAAATAACTCAATCGGCACTAAGCTTAGATGCTGAGGTTGAAGGGATTACCGAAGATGAGTTTGAGAAAATTGCACAGGAAGCAAAAGAAAATTGCCCTGTATCTCAACTTCTTAATGCCAACATCACATTGGAATACCGATTGAATATTGAATAAGAGATAAAGGCTATTACTACCCTTATCGAAAGATAGGACTCGCTTTGTTAGACACTCGCTTTGTTAGACAAGACCAGGCAAGTTATTTTTATCAAGTGAAGCATAAAAAAGCGGCTTTAGAAGCCGCTTTTTTGTATAAAATGTTGATTGCATAACTTGAGATGGCGTTAGTTTATTTCCCAATTACGCCACATGCTACGCGGTCACCACCGCCACCTAACTTTTTAGGTGAATCAGAGTAATTGTCGCCACCTGCGTGAATCATTAAGGCGCGGCCTTCAATATCATCTAACTCAAGCTCTGGTGCAAAGATAGGCTGGGTTGCGTTTCCATTTTCATCAACATAAAGCACGGGTAGATCGCCCTCGTGACCCTTTTCAGACCAAGGAGCACGGTGTTTACCGGTATCTTCTGGATCGAAATGGCCGCCCGCTGCGCCGCCCAACACTTTTTTTCCATCTGTCACTGCTGGTGAACAATCACCATTTTGATGAACATGAAAACCATGAATGCCCGGGGTTAACCCTGACAGATTTGGCGTAAATACTACACCGTCATCATCATAACTGCTCACCACTACTGAGCCCATGCTCATCCCTGTTTCCAGGTTATTCATTATCACTTCTTTTCCATCACTATCATGATGACCTGCGAAACTGCTCGCACTTAACATTAATGTCAGTGAACCTGCTAAGGTAGATAGTAAACGTTTCTTCATCGTGTTCTCCTTCACTCAATTATTAACGAATTTGTTAAAAGCATTGAAGTGAGATGAGCATAAAGTGAACCATTGTGGCGCATAACTCAGGGATACTACGCAAGACTAGGAATACTAGGGCGTTGAAGCGACAACCGAGTTGTGTGTTAGCGCATAGCTACTGGCATTTACAGAAATCATTATATTGGTTACGTGAAAAAGTTACCGACCATTACCTTATCTTTTTGGCTTTTCCTTATTATTTTCACTCTTTTTGAAGGTAGCCTCTTTATATAGTCTTTGGATATGGAGCCTCTCCATAAGTAGGCGGTACTGTCATACAGAAGTTACAGTGTTAAAACTCAGTAACAATATGGCAGTAGCACTTTTTTCCTATTCGACTTACAGTTAGCTCACATTACATAAGCAAGGGCATAGGTATGTATACACTTTACGGATATCCGAAAACCCGCTCGGTTCGCGTTGCATGGGCACTGGAAGAGCTAGGTTTACCTTTTGAGTACAGCTTAGTTGACTTAAAACAAGGGCAACACCTGTCAGAAGAATTTAAAGCCATCAGTCCTGCCTCTAAAATCCCAGCGCTTTCGACGCCAGAAGGTACCTTGACGGAATCGGCGGCTATCGTCACTTTTTTAGCTGAACGTCACGGCATGCATGAATTCATTCCAGAGCCTGGTAGCTTCGAGCGAGCCAAATATGAAGAAATGATGTTGTTTCTCACCAATGAGTTAGAGCAACCGATTTGGAATTTAGCAAAGCACACCTTTGCGTTGCCTAAAGAGCAAAGACTTGAACAAATGCGTGATGTAGCGGTGTGGGAGTTTAAGCGCGTGTTGCCCGTATTTTCTTCTATGCTGGGCGATAAAGAATTTGTATGCGGCACCATGTTTACCATGGCCGACATAATAGCCGGTCATATTTTGGCGTGGGCAAAGGGCAGTAAATTAGATATTACTTTGAACGGTAAAATAGACAATGTAGCCGCGTACGCTCAACGTGTGTTAGGCCGTGAAGCGTATAAAAGGGCGTGGCGAAAAGAGATGGCTCATTTGCCTGAATAAACAGTGCATCCTGAAAAACCTTAAATGAATAGATACCGTGTGAAGATGTGGCTAATTAAGTAAACGTTGAATTGCATTGTACAGCCGGTATGCCTGATATCTGGCGTCAGGTACGCATTATTAGGTTTAAATGCGCTTGTCACGCGGTATATAGAAGCAAGAAAACACATAACGACAGCGCTTTTTTTTGCGAAATATAAGCAAAAACAGCGAAGAAATAACAAGGGAACAAAAAATGAAAGCATTCAAAACACTACTTGTAAGTAGTGCAGTAACCATGGCACTGGGCCTTAGCTCAGCAGTGGCACATGAACACGGCAACGCAAATGTGCAGAGTTCATCAAAAAGTACTTCAGTGTCAAAAGAAGCGTCTGAGCACGAGAAACTTTTTGCGTTATTTGCAGCCGCTGACCAGCGTGATATTGAGCTAAACCCAATCATGGCCATTTTTCGCGGCGACATGCGTTACGCGGACAGAATGGGCGACTTCTTAACAGACTCTCACGCTTTAGCGGGAAAAACAGCGACATTGCTAAACTTGTCAGAGCTTAAACAAATTGACCGCAGTAAGTTAAGCGACACCGATAAACTCGCCTACGACGTATTTAAATACAACGAAGAGCGCTCGCTAAAAATGTCTACCGACGAGATTGAAGCGCTAACGGAAGTGCGTCCTGTTAATCACTTCAGTGGGTTCCACACCTTCTACCCGACCTTCGCGAGCGGAAAGGGCGCAGCGCCATTTAAAACAGTAGAAGATTACGAAAATAACTTATCTCGCCATAAGGATTACATTGCTATTTCTGACCGCGCTATCGGAAAGTTCCGCGAGGGCATGGAAAGCGGTGTTCTTGAAACTAAGCTGACAATCGATCGCGTGATCAAGCAGTTCGATACTCAGCTGGCTATCCCAATTAAAGAGTCACAGTTTTGGGGGCCAATTACTATGTTCCCAGAAAGTTTCTCTGACGAAGAAAAAGCCCGTTTAACCGCTGACTACGAGAAAGCGACGCAAGAGATTTACGATGCAACCACGCGTATGCGCGACTTCCTTCGCGATGAGTATTTGCCTATTGCACGTGAAAGCATTGGCCTTAGCGATATGAAAGGTGGTGCAAAGCTTTATCAATTGATGGTGGAAGGTTCAACGACACTACCAATGACGCCTGATGAACTGCATAACCTTGGTTTAAAAGAAGTTAAGCGTATCAAAAATGACATGCTTGAAATTAAGGACGAAGTGAAGTTTGAAGGGACATTAAACGAATTCTTCGACTATGTACGTACCGATCCTAAGTTCAAGCCTGAAAGCCGTGAAGCGCTAACACAGAGCTATTACGATATTGGCCGTGAAGTTGATGAGAAAATTGATCAGTACTTTTCACTATTGCCGAAGTCTGAGTTAGAAATAAAACCCTACGACCCTGCTATCGAGCAATTCAGTGCGGGTGGATCATATCAGCCGGGCACGCCAGATGGCTCTCGTCCAGGTACTTTCTACTTTAATGCCTACGATTTGCCTAGCCGTTTAACCACTGGAAACGTCACCTTGTACCTACACGAAGGCGCTCCAGGTCACCATTTCCAAGTGAGTCTAGCGCAAGAAAATGAAGCGCTACCTTCATTCATGCGCTTTAGCTTCCTACCAGCCTTTGGTGAAGGTTGGGCGCTGTATTCTGAAACGCTAGGATATGAAATGGGGTTCTTTGACGATCCATGGAATCGTTATGGCACGCTTCAAGATGAGCAGTTGCGCGCCATGCGTTTGGTGGTAGACACAGGTATTCACGCGAAAGGTTGGACCCGCGAACAAGCCATCGACTTTATGCTTGATAACTCAGGCATGACCCGCACAGAAGTTGTTGCCGAGGTAGAGCGTTATATTGCGATCCCGTCGCAAGCGCTATCTTACAAAGTGGGCGCGCTTAAAATTCAAGAATTGCGCGCGCGCGCGGAGAAGGCATTAGGTGATGATTTCGATATCCGTGAGTTCCACGCACAAGTGTTAAACACGGGCGGCATTCCACTTGCTATTCTTGAGCAGAAAATTGATCGCTGGATCGCTAGTCAAAAAAGTTAAGGAATAATATTGTTATTTAAACTTTTTACAGCGTAATCAGCGTTAGGTTAAGAACAGTAAAAAGCCGATATTTGACGTAAAGCCAGTAATATTCTGTATTACTG
>NZ_JBHNYX010000120.1:0-676 GCF_054960505.1 Alteromonas sp. G4i13
TAACCGGCTCCAGTCCGCCACTTTCATCGAGCAGGTGAATTTGTGGATGCTGTTCTTCTATTGCCTGAGCAAGGCTGGCCGGCAGCCCGCCCTCTGATAACAATGCCTGCATAGTTTTTGCCAGATCGTTGCTGGCAGTATCGGAACCACGCACCCGAAAACGCGATGTGTTTTCCAGGTAAATTTCGAAACTGCAGTGGGCATGGCATAATCTCGCCAGCGCATTTGAGAAGGTTGAAAGCAGCGCCGTGAGCTTTTCGTCGCCTCGTGAAAAGCGTGTGATACACACCAGCAATTCTGTTTCTGCATCGTGCTGACGGTAGGTGTTTTCAATATACTCAAAAGTGGCCAGCTCCCGTTTGAGCACACTGGCATTAAACTTGGCTTTCGCTTCAGACGCCGTTAAACAGGCATTGATTTGGTACTCTTCCAGCCAGACTACTTCGTCCAGTTGCTGAGTGGGGTTATGCATAAGAATGATACGGGTATCCTGGTTAACCAGCCCCTGACGAATATACTGGGCTACCGACTGACAGAGGGAAATATCATCATCGGAGCCTACACAGAGTATAACCAGTGAGGGCTTACAACTGCGCAGTGTCTTTTTAGCGTTTCTCAGGCTGGTTAATTTTTCGCAGTGCATTGTGTTATCCGGCAAAAATGCCGCTAAGTCTGG
>NZ_JBHNYX010000121.1:0-605 GCF_054960505.1 Alteromonas sp. G4i13
GCTAGTACATATTACAGAGCTTTATAGTGCGAGTACTCGTCGCTTCCGATATCTCCGGTACCACCACCATCGGAATTGCCGTGGTCTGACGACATTACATAAACATGCCTGTCTTGTTTAGTATTCATTGACTGCATCGTTTTTAGCGCAATCCAAAGTATAAAAAAGATGACTGTCTTGTTTAGTCCCCAGATGAATTTAGTGTATTTCACGCAAGCCAAAAACAAAAAAGCCAGCATTAGCTGGAGTACATAAACATGCCTGTCCTGTTAAGTAAGTAAGTATTTTAAGTGTGGTTTATTATTGAAACAAATATGTTTGTCTTTTTTAGTCGTTTAATACACATAAAGGTGACTGTCTTATTTAGTCCCATAGTGACTAATTCCTAAATGTTTAACGACATATGTTGTTTAAAAAGGGGCAAAGCCAAACGAGCCCTTGGATTTTTGTCGCTGGCGATTGTTAGTATTCTTTGTAAAGGTGCCTGTCTTTTTTAGTACTCCGTGCTGTTTGAACATCGCTTCTTGTCGATAAAGCGGTAACCCATACTGATATTTGCTGGTGATGATTTGACTTAACAAGCTTGGCGTTGCGTAGCCTTTTGG
>NZ_JBHNYX010000122.1:0-596 GCF_054960505.1 Alteromonas sp. G4i13
TCAAACAGATCATTGATGACACTACTGAACTGCGCGTATCGCGGTGCAAAACTGTAACCGCATAGATCCAGTAAGGCGAAGTTAACATGATTGACACCGTGTGTATCTGTCGAGAGTACGTCAGGTTTGATTTCACTGCTGTTGGATTGTAACAGGTCATAAATATAGTGTGATTCGTGCTCGTTGGAACCGATGATCCGAGCATTGAGGGCGCTGTGGTTGGCCACCAGTGTCATGGCCGTGATCCCTTTGTTGGTGCCGAAATACTTAGAGGAGTACCGGGTTTTAAAGGTTTCCAGATGGGTTTCGAATTTCTGACCATCCGCACTGGCATGCAGCTGGTCCTCCTGAATATGGTAGTGGCGGAAGATGGGTAGCGCTGCAACCGCATTATTGATCACGTCGCTGGCGTCATGCAGCGTTTCAGGCCGGATATAGTTGGCCTGCACCGTACTCAGGTGTTCATAGCTTCGATCGGAGATCTGCGCCATGCCATACACACCACGGTGAGTGGCGTTGGCAATCAGAATGGCCAGTAAATCATCCTGATGAGTGAACCCTTGTTTTTGTATCGGAAGTACATGAGTCAGACATTT
>NZ_JBHNYX010000123.1:0-551 GCF_054960505.1 Alteromonas sp. G4i13
AAAATGAAGAACGACACAAGTTTATGGGGCTATAGCTCAGCTGGGAGAGCGCCTGATTTGCATTCAGGAGGTCAGCAGTTCGATCCTGCTTAGCTCCACCATCTACTTGACACTGAGCTTGCATAAGCGAAGTACTGAAGGCTTGTAGCTCAGCTGGTTAGAGCGCACCCCTGATAAGGGTGAGGTCGGCAGTTCAAGTCTGCCCAAGCCTACCATTCACCTGCACTTGCTTCGCAAGTGGTCGTGAAAAAGCCGCTTAACCGGAAGGGAACCTTCCTGACGGTTTTTCTACTCGCTAAAGTTAGCGGTAGTCAAAGGCTAAGGTGGAAACTGATTTTTGTGTCACGTTGGACCCGAAATCCTAATGAATATTTACTGTTTCAGTAAAGATTGATTAGGGTTTTTTACTCTAAAGTGAAATGACTCGTCATTTTGCGAATGTTCTTTAACAATTTGGAAAGCTGATATTAATAGTAATCAATCAAAATTGAGTAACTGAGAAATCGAAAGATGAATTTTTACTCTACTTGACTGAATTGCTTGTTATCAAT
>NZ_JBHNYX010000124.1:0-527 GCF_054960505.1 Alteromonas sp. G4i13
ACATCGAGTAGGGTGAGGCGTCACCGCCTCATCCCTCTCACAGAACCGTACATACGGGCCTCGTATACGGCTCATGTACATAGTTATTTAGCGTAATTGCTAAACACATATCCCGTTTCAACATTCTCCAAGTTCATTAGCCCAAGTTCATCGAACCAACTGTTTGGCATCGCGTAGCTTGCTAAGGGACTGCGTGCACTGCACCAGCTCGTCATGTTGATGTGAGCGAACTTGCCTTTATAACCATGCTGTCTTAGCCAGCGATGGAGGCGGCTCGCCTTCTTCCATAACTTAAGTTGGATGCTGCGCAAGCGCCGTCTTAGCCAGCTCGCGAGTTGCTTAAATACCCTGCTCGCATTGGCTATCTTGAAGTAATAACTGAACCCTCTTAGCAGTGGGTTTAGTGCATTGATAACTGATTGCAGCGGCATTCCGCCATTGCGTTTCGTCATCTGCTTGAGCTTCGCCTTAAACGCGGTGAGTTTCTTGGGCTGGATGCGGGTATGTTTCGTCCCGATTTCAACGCC
>NZ_JBHNYX010000125.1:0-518 GCF_054960505.1 Alteromonas sp. G4i13
CTTACAGGGCAAAATCATACTTGAATGAAATTTAAGCAAACAAGAGTTTTTCCCTGACTTCATCAGACCACGCCGCCTGCTTCAGCTTACCTTTCATACTGTCTTTAATAGGACTCAAGCGTGCTAAATTCATTGCAAAGCGGCGGAAGGTTGCCATATTTTCGGGCGCATCGCCGCGTCTGATGCGGGAGTAGTCCTCTCGATACGTCATATCCAGTACCCAATGTGATGCATTTTCTATCGACCAATGGCTGCGAATTGCTTTTGCAATTTGAGGTAAGTTAACCTCCAAGGAACTGATGTAATAAGCGGTCTCACTCGTTTCCTTATCTTTAAGGTAGCGTTTTCGGGTGACTTCAATGACCGACTTAATATTCGTCCAGCCTTGGCTTTGCGTCAACCAAGGCGTAATGGGGAGCTGAACGTAGGTACGCTCCTCGATGCGTCCATGACCATCATTGGTTAAGGTTAAACTGTTTGTCTTGATATCTTGTGGAGTATCACGCCGTGTCTTGTGA
>NZ_JBHNYX010000126.1:0-515 GCF_054960505.1 Alteromonas sp. G4i13
AAGCCTCTTATCTGATTACTCAACGCCGTTTGCTGCGCTATCATACGCTCTCTAATCCGATGCATAAGCTGGATGTCTTGTTGGTCCTGAGACTTAAACGGCACAAATCGCATCCCTTCGCGTTGTGATGCCTCGGCTATCGCCTCTGCATCATTGTAATCGTGTTTATTGCCTTTTCGGTATGCTACAACGTATTGCGGTGCTATTGCTTTGACTTCATGCCCGGCTTTCGTCAATTCCCTACACCAGTAATGGCAACTTCCACAGGCTTCCATCACTACAATGCATGGCTCCAGTTGACTAAAATAGGACAACATCTGGTGACGCCTTAATTTCTTCTTTCTGAGCACTCTGCCTGACTGATTCATAAAAACTAAATGAAAAACAGACTTGGCGATATCGAGACCTATTGTTACCTTACTCATGTGACCTTCTCCTTCTTGATAGTGATTTGAACAACCCTATCTTGGCTCATTTGAAGCCTTTATGGGAGGAGAGGGTCCATACCATTAATC
>NZ_JBHNYX010000127.1:0-475 GCF_054960505.1 Alteromonas sp. G4i13
CTTTACCAAAACTACATTCAGTAAACATTGGATGAAAAAGCATCCAAATTTACTTAAGGAAGAAGGGCTTCATAATGCTGAGCATGTCTTGGTTAGCGATATTACTTACCTTGAATCTGACCAAGGCGTGCATTATCTATCGCTGGTGACCGACTCTGGTTCCCGGAAGATTGTTGGCCATCACTTAAGTTCAGACATGAAAGCTGAGAATGTAGTGAAAGCACTAAAAATGGCCGTTAAAGATAACAGGTATAAAGGCAACGCTGTACACCACTCTGATAGAGGGCTGCAGTACTGTTCGGCTATTTATCAGAAGGAATTAACAGCATATGGTATTCATCCTTCAATGACAGATGGATACGATTGTTACCAAAACGCATTGGCAGAGAGAATCAATGGCATACTCAAACAAGAGTTCTTACTCTACCGATGTAAAACCATCGAAGAGTTGAAAATACTCGTTACCGAATCAATT
>NZ_JBHNYX010000128.1:0-463 GCF_054960505.1 Alteromonas sp. G4i13
CCCTTCTCAGTAGTCAGACAACAGGCATTGAAGGTCATGAATGACAGGGATATCCAGACCCTCTGCCTTTACCTGAAAAAACAGAAACGGACCGTGGAAGAGTACCAGTGGCAACATTACGATGAACAATGCAATCTCCTGGAGCAACTGTTAAGGCAGGTGTTCTTGTGCCTTGAATGTGAGGCCGGTAAAGGCTCAGAAGCCGTCGTCGCCCAACTTCAACAGATGCAGACGGAAATCGCATTCGGTGGACCACTGAAGACGATGGATACGTCGCTCATCCCGAAAAAGCACCTCCCATGGTTGGTTAAACAGGATAACGTTAACCCGCAACGTTACGAATGGCTGCTCTACCGGCAGTTAACCTCACGACTGAATGGACGCATTTATTTGCCAAATGTTACCAAATACCGCGCACTGGAAGACGACCTGATCCCCCAGACATCGCAGGATACCTTGCTGG
>NZ_JBHNYX010000129.1:0-435 GCF_054960505.1 Alteromonas sp. G4i13
ATTACTCAATTTTGATTGATTACTATTAATATCAGCTTTCCAAATTGTTAAAGAACATTCGATGTTTCCTGCAAAAGCAGTACTTTCATCTTTAGAGTAAAAAACCCTAATCAATGCTTACTGAAACAGTAAATATTCATTAGGATTTCGGGTCCAACGTGACACGTTTCTACCTTTGTTACCTTCCTTTCACAAAGCAAGGAAATGGTAGGCTTGGGCAGACTTGAACTGCCGACCTCACCCTTATCAGGGGTGCGCTCTAACCAGCTGAGCTACAAGCCTTCAGTTTCTAAGTTTGTTAGCAACAAACCCAGTTTCAAGTAGATGGTGGAGCTAAGCAGGATCGAACTGCTGACCTCCTGAATGCAAATCAGGCGCTCTCCCAGCTGAGCTATAGCCCCATAACTTTTGTCGTTCTTCATTTTAAACAAGACT